>JACCUF010000150.1 GCA_013811975.1 Geodermatophilaceae bacterium
GGCTCGGCGAGCCTGCCGGAACGTGCAGTTGGGACCCGCGGGCAGGGAGTTCAGGTGTGCTGTCCGGAGGATGCGAGCACACCAGCCAAGGCCTCGAGCCAGTGGGCAGCCCCAGGGTCCGTGGCCAAGACCGGCCCGGGCGGTGAACGCCGGGTTGCCGGGCATGGCCAGCCTGCACGCCAACACCGGCCGGGAAGCCGCTGGTAAAGATGTGCACGTTGCCGCTGCTGGCCGGCGAGACCTACCCCATACGGATTGGCGGCCGTTGAGCGGGGGAGTGCACATCACCGCTGTTGGTTCTCGGCAACCACTGCCAGAGAAGCCCTGCTGTGTCCCATGCTCAATCCTGGCCTCGGCGAGGACATCGCTTGACTGTCATCGGCGGTGGAATGACTGTGAGGATCGCCGGCGCAGCCTGATGGTGATGGGCTGTGGGTTAGTGATCGCGGGTGTGACCCTTGGAATGACTGGCGTTCTTGCCTTGCTGCGACTTGTCCGCTCGTGGTTGCTGGCCCCGGCCCGGCCGGAGGAGCTGGCCTGATCAGGAGCTTGACCACCTGGCGTTAGCAGCGCCTGGCGTGTCTCATCACAGTCCTGCCGAACCTCCGTCCCGGACCGGAACCACGTCCCACATCCGGCGAAGGAGAGAACGCATGACCAGTCTGACCGATCTACGCGAGGTGGTCGATGTCGTCATCGGCGTCGACACCCATGTCCATACCCACTCAGCGGCCGCGGTCGACGCGGCTACTGGTGGTGTCCTGGCGGAGATCACCATCGAAGCCACGGCCGAGGGTTACGCCGCTCTGGTGGAGTTTGCCGGCGATCACGCCACACTGCGCGCCTGGGCGATCGAGGGCACCGGTGGCCACGGTGCCGGTCTGAGCCGCCATCTGAGCGACCTCGCCGAGATCGTGGTCGACTCGACCGACCCAAGCGAGCTATCCGGCGCAACGGCGCGAAGTCCGACCCGCTGGATGCGATCCGGGCTGCACGTGAGGCGTTGGCGCGGACCCGGCTCGGCACCCCACGCAGTGGCGGGCAACGCCAAGCGCTGTCGGTGCTGCTGGCGCCCCGCCGCTCCGCAGTCCATGCCGCTACCGAGACTCAGCAGCAGGTGTTCCGCCTGGTCATCGCCGCCCCTGAACCGATCCGTGCCCGGTTCCGCGGCCAGAAGCTGCCTGGCATGCTCGCTACGGCCGCAGGTCTGCGGGTCCACGCTTCCTGGGATGTCGAGACGATCACCACGGTGATGGCGTTGCGGTCCTTGGCGCGTCGCGCTCGCGTGCTGACCAAGGAGGCGATCGAGCACCAGAAGGCGATCCTGGCCATCGTCCGCTCCTGGAGGCCCGACCTGCTCGAGCAGCTCGGTGTCGGTCCGATCGTGGCCGCCACCGTGCTCTGTGCCTGGTCCCACCCCGGCCGGATCCACTCCGAGGCCGCGTTCGCGATGCTCGCCGGCGTGGCACCCATCCCCGCCAACAGCGGCCAGGTCACCAACCGCTACCGGCTGAACCGCTACGGCGACCGCCAGCTCAACCGGGCGTTGCACCGTCGTTCAGTCCCGGATCCGCTATGACGACCCGACCCGCGATTACGTCGCCCGCCGCACGACGGAGGGCAAGACCGGCCGCGAGATCAAACGGTGCCTGACCCGGTACATCGCCCGCGACCTCTACCGCCTACTCGAAAGTGGTGCCATCACGACTTGACGAACCATAGGAGCGTCGCACAATCAGCACGACCGATACCGACGCGTGGATTGAGCCATGTCAGGGATCGCCGCAGCGGAAGCGGCGTTGGTTGATGTCCGCGTGTCAACGACTCGATCAGGGGACCACGACGAGCTTGCCCACGTGCTGGCGTTGTGCGAGCTGCCGTTGTGCCTCGACGAGTTCGGACAGTCCGACGGTGGCGGCGATGGCGGGGCGAACGACGCCTCGCCGTGCGAAGTCCACGAGGAGGTTGAAGATGCGTGGCGTGTGCATGGTCGATCCCAGCAGCGCCAGGTTGGCCAGATACAGACGTCGCACGTCGAGATCGATGGCCCACCCGTCCAGGGCGCCGGCCACGATCCATCGCCCGCCCGGGCGCAACAGTCCCAGCCCCGGACCGACCACGGGGCCTGCGACGACGTCGATGACAGCGTCATATCCCGCAGGTGCAGCACCCGCTGCCTGCGCTATCACCCGCCCGCGCTGTCGGTCCACGATGACTGCGGCTCCCGCGTTACGCACCACATCCTCCTTGTCACCACTGCAGACAGCCACAAACGCGAGCTCCACGGGCTCGTGCCAACTGCACCACGGCGAGTCCCACGCCACCGGAGGCGCCCGTCACCAGCACGGTGTGATCGCCGGTCACCGATCCCCGCTCGAGCATGCCCAAGGCGGTGCCGTAGGCGATGGGCAGCGCAGCCAGCTCCACATCGCTGAGCGGAGACCCGTCGACACGATGGGCGCGATCGGCGGGCACCACGACGTACTCGGCGAAACCCCCGTCGCGCTGCCGACATCAGGCACCAGCCAAGCTCGCCGAGAGGCCGCACGGACGCGGCTACCCCGACGGATGCGGCCGAACGGATGCGGCTACCCCGTTGTCGAACACTGCGCACCTACCTTGCAGATCCCGGCCACGGCGCGGGCGGACACCACCGGACTGACGCAGCCAAGCCAGCCCGCGATGGCGGTAGGTACCGCCACGGCGGAGGCATCGGTGAGGAACTCACCGGCCTGCCAGGCCGCCCAGAACGGCTGGTACATCTCGGCTACGAGCTGGTTGGAGAAGCTGATGGTCATCGACACCCTCCACATGGTGCGGTGTTGCGACCACCGCGAGGACCCAAGGATCCCGCTGCGGAGCCCCGGCCGA
>JACCUF010000151.1 GCA_013811975.1 Geodermatophilaceae bacterium
CACCCACACTGCGGGCGGCCAGGGTGCCCACCGCACCTTCGTCGAGCAGGGACCACAAGGCCGGCGTGCCCTGCTGGCTGACGTCAGCCCAGGTCAACCCCGGGACGCCCACCAGCACGACCGGCCCTGCCCCCTTGACCGGAGCGGCCGAGGCTGGGCCGGCCAGACCGATGACGAGCAGCGGCCAGAGGACGAGCAGGACAAGCAGGATGAGCACCCAACGCGCAGTGGCCGATGCCAGGCTCCGGTGGCGGGTCCTGCCCTTCATGAGCTCGATGCTGGCCGCGCCACCCTTGGGTCGGTGTGAGGTACGCCGCCGAGCCGGGCAGCGTGGCCGGATCGTTATGCATCCGCGGGTGGTGCCTGCGCGGGCCTCGAGGCATGCATGCCTTGGCGCTGTGTGTCGGTAAAGACTACGTTGCGCTGCATCGGCCCGTTCTCAATCGGCCGGGGCGCGGGGACAGGGATGTGCTGAAGGCTGCGCTCCGCAGTTCCAGTACTGGCCGCTGTCCTGTTGCTCCTGGCTGCCTGCGGACCCCAGCCGCAGGTGGGGCAGGGTGTGCCGCTGCAGCCTGGCTGGACCGAGCTACCGCCCGCCCCGTACTCGCCCGCGCTACGCGATCCGATCGTGTTCTGGGCCGATGGAGAGCTGATCGTGCCCGGTAGCTACGAGTTCCCCGAGCCATACGCTGAGCTGACGATGCGCACGGACAGTTACGCGTACTCAATGGCGTCCGGGCAGTGGCGAGAGCTGGCACCGCTTGAGATTCCGGGATACGCCGGCGTGATCGGCGCAGCCGGCACCTGGACCGGCTCAGCGTGGGAAGGCCTGGCCTTATCCCGGCCCGTCGGGTCCCGTACCCGATGAATTGATCTATGACACCTGCGCCAAGAGCGTGGTCGGGCTGCGATGGGATCCGAGCACGGGATGGTGGACATCCGAGGCGTCGCCGACGCCTACAGTGACCCGTGGTAGGACGGTGCGGACCCAGTGACACCGGGGCAGTTCCGTACTGCCTTGCCGTTGACAGCGCTGCCGCAGGTCGGCCGGGGGCCGGACCCGATCTGGACACCCCCGCTCTACCGGCGTTTCTCGCGCTTTCGAGCAGCTGCTGCGCCGGCAAAGCACGCGCAACGCCCGGAAAGGGGAGGGTCTACCAGGCGTATGCATCGACCAGGTCAGCGACTAGGTTTGTCGACGGAGGTGTGAGGGTGCCTGGTGGCCCCCGCGGTCTTCAAAACCGACGTGGCCCGGTATCCGGGTCAGGCGGGTTCGATTCCCGTCCACCTCCGCACTCTTGACCTTGACCGGGAAGCGGGGGACGGCGGCGGTAAGCAAGACGGGATAGTCTCGCTACCAGGGTCACTGCCGACCCGTACGGCGAGAAAGGCTTTGCGATGGCTCGACGCAGACGTCCCGCGCTACCCCGGCTGACCCAGCCACTGGTCCGTGACAACGGGGAGCTCCGTCCGGCCACCTGGGATGAGGCACTTGACCGGGTAGCAGCCGGGTTCGCGGCCGCGCGGGATACCCATGGGCCCAACTCCTTCGGCATGTTCAGCTGCTCAAAGGCCTCCAACGAGACCAACTTCATAGCCCAGAAGTTCGTCCGCTCGGTCATCGGCTGCAACAACATCGACTCCTGCAACCGAACTTGACACGCTCCTAGCGTCGTCGGTCTGGCGGCAGTGTTCGGAGCAGGTGGTGGCACCAGCTCCTATCGGGATATCGAAGACACCGATTTCATCGTGCTCTGGGGATCCAACGCTAGGGAAGCGCATCCGATCTTCTTTCACCATGTGCTGCAGGGCATCCGCAACGGCGCCAAGATGTACGTCGTCGATCCGCGCCGTACGACCAGTGCGCAGTGGGCCGACCAGTGGCTGGGCATCGAGGTCGGCAGCGACATCGCCCTGGCCAACACGTTATCTCGGGAGATCATCCATGCCGGGCTGGTCGACGCCGCGTTCATCGGGCGGGCCACCAGCGGTTTCGAGGAGTTTCGGGAGAGCGTCGAGTCCTGGACGCTCGAGCGGGGAGAGCGGGTCACCGGCATCCCTGCCGCCGTGCTCAA
>JACCUF010000154.1 GCA_013811975.1 Geodermatophilaceae bacterium
GACCAGCGCCTGCCCGGCAACCTGTCCACCGAAGACTCGCTGGAGGGACACGTCCGGGCTGGTGCCCTCGTAGATGTCCTCGTCCACCGGCGTCAGGTCGAGGAGGTCCACCAGGGAGTCAACCGCCACCTGTCCGGTGATCGGTCCTTGAGCTGGTGCCAGATCCCCCGGTGTGGACGAGGACAAGGGCTCGCTCCGGGCCAACATCAGTACTCTTCGCCGACCCGATGCAACCGAATGAGGTTCGTCGAACCCGGGACGTTGGGCGGCGAGCCGGCGACGATCACCACGAGATCACCCCGCATCAGCCGACCGCTTTCCATCAGTGCCTTGTCCAACTCCACCACCATCTCGTCGGTATGTCGCACCGACGGCACCAGGAAGGTCTCCACCCCCCAGGTGAGAGCAAGTTGACTGCGGACCCGCGGCTCCGGGGTGAAGGCGAGCAACGCGAGCGGGGTGTGCAGCCGGGCAAGCCGACGGACGGTGTCACCGGACTGGGTGAATGCCGCCAAGGCTTTCGCGCCGGTCAATTCACCGACGTCCTTGGCCGCCCTGGTCAGCACACCCCCGGTGGTTCGTGGAGCGGCCAAGAGCGACGGTACGGCGGTGCTATCGCTCTCGACCGAGTCGATGATCCGCGCCATTGTCGCCACCGCGAGAACCGGATGACGCCCGACGCCGGTCTCACCGGAGAGCATCAGCGCGTCGGCTCCGTCCAGGACGGCGTTAGCAACGTCGGAGGCCTCTGCACGGGTCGGCCTGCTCGCGGTCAGCATCGATTCGAGCATCTGGGTCGCGACGATGACGGGCTTGGCGTTCTCTCGGGCGATCTGAATCGCTCGCTTCTGCACCATCGGAACCTGCTCCAGAGGCAGTTCCACGCCAAGATCCCCGCGAGCCACCATGAGGGCATCGAAGGCACGCGTGATCTCGCGCAGCCGTCCTACAGCCTGGGGTTTTTCGATCTTCGCGATCACGGGGACCTTGACCCCGACGTCCTCCATGATCGCGCGGACGGGATCTACATCGGCCGGGTCACGGACGAAGGACAACGCCACGAAGTCCACCGACAACCCGAGGGCGAAGCGCAGGTCCGCGGCGTCCTTGTCCGATAGCGACTGGGTGCTCAGCGAACTGTTCGGCAGCGACAGCCCCTTGTTGTCACTGACTTCGCCGCCCTCGACCACGAAGCAGCGCACGTCATTACCGGTGACGTCGATGATCTTCAGAGACAGTTTGCCGTCATCGACGAGCATGGCCTCGCCGATGGCCACCTCGGCGGCCAGCCTCGGATAGGTCGTGCCTACCCGCTCGGCGGTGCCCAGCGGCAACGGATCATTGGTGATCACCACCTCCGCGCCGGCCGGCCAGTCGGCGCGGCCGCCCTCGAACCGACCGAGCCGGATCTTGGGCCCCTGCAGGTCGGCCAAGACGCCGACCGCGCGGCCGGTCCGATCTGAGGCTCGTCGCACATTGTCATACGCAGCCTGGTGATCCGTGTGACCGCCGTGGCTGAAGTTCAGCCGGGCAACGTCCATCCCCGCCTCGACGAGGGCCTGAACCCGTTCCGGACTGGCCGTTGCCGGCCCAATGGTGCAAACGATCTTGGCCCGACGTGACATACCGAGGAGCCTAGGGGCGGCGGCGGTCGATCACCGCGACCCCATCATCAACCGGCACCATCATCAACCCAGCGCCATCGTGGTGGGCGAAACAGGCCTGGGCAGGATCGACTGACCGGTGAGGAAGCCGTCGACAGCCGCTGCGGCCGCACGGCCCTCGGCGATCGCCCAGACGATCAGGGACTGACCGCGTCCGGCGTCACCCGCGACGAAGACACCGGGCAGGGTGGACTGCCAGTTCCCGTCTCGGACCACGTTCCCCCGACCATCGATGTCCACCCCCAGCTCCTCGATCAGACCGACCCGCTGCACACCCGTGAAGCCCATCGCAAGCAGGACAAGATCGGTGCGGATCTCCCGGGACGTGCCCTGCACGGGTGTGAATCGCCCGCCCTCCATCGCTACTTCGTGCAGGACCAGCGCGCGGACCCGTCCGTCCCCGTCGGCGAGAAACCGTTCGGTCTCGACGGCGAAAGTGCGCTCGCCGCCTTCCTCGTGCGCGCTGGTGGTTCGTAGGATCAGCGGCCAGGTCGGCCACGGGTTGGTCTGGGCTCGGGCCTCGGGTGGCGACGGCATGATCTCGAGTTGGGTGACCGAGTCCGCCCCTTGACGGTGCGCGGTGCCCAAGCAGTCCGCACCGGTGTCTCCGCCGCCGATGATCACGACGTGTCGTCCCGCGGCGCTGATCGGCGACTCGCTCGCGTCGCCGTTGACGACACAGTTCGCCAGCGGCAAATAGTCCATCGCCAGCTGGATCCCCTCGTATTCGCGCCCGGGGATCAGCAGATCGCGCGCCACAGTGGCACCACCGGCGAGCACCACGGCGTCGTAGCCGGCGCGGAGGTGCTCCACGGACAGATCCACTCCCACGTCGCAACTCACGACGAACCGGGTTCCCTCGCCGCGCATCTGGTCCAGGCGACGATCCAAGTGCCGCTTTTCCATCTTGAACTCCGGGATGCCGTATCGCAGTAGCCCGCCGACCCGATCTGCTCGCTCGAAGACGGTGACTTGATGGCCGGCGCGAGTCAATTGCTGTGCTGCGGCCAGTCCGGACGGGCCGGACCCGACGACGGCAACGCTCTTGCCGCTGACGATCTCGGGCGGTTGCGGACTGACCCAACCCTCCTTGAATGCCCGGTCGATGATCTCCACCTCGACCTGCTTGATGGTCACGGCGTCGTCGCTGATGTTCAGAACGCAGGCACCCTCGCACGGTGCCGGGCACAGCCGGCCGGTGAACTCTGGAAAGTTGTTGGTCGCATGCAGCCGCTCGATGGCCTCCCGCCAGTCGTCACGGCGGACCAGGTCGTTCCACTCCGGAATGAGGTTGCCCAACGGGCAGCCATGGTGGCAGAAGGGGATGCCGCAATCCATGCATCGAGCGGCCTGCGTCCGTACCTCGTCGGGCCCGAAGGCGTCCTTGCCTTGGTAGACCTCGCGCCAGTCCTGCAGCCGCAACTCCACAGGACGACGCGGTGGCAGGGCTCGGTCATGTTTGAGGAAGCCGGACGGGTCAGCCACCAGCGGCCTCCATCACGGCGGTGTCGACGTCACGGCCGGCAGCCTCCGCGATCCGCGATGCCTCGAGGACGCGCTTGTAGTCCAGCGGCATGATCTTGGAGAAAGCCTCCACCCGACGGGGCCAGTCGGACAGCAAGCCCGCGGCGATCGCCGAGCCGGTCAGCTCAGCATGCTTGGCTACCGTGTCTGCCAACCACTTCCGGTCCTCGTCGGTCAGTTCCTCGATGGCGACCATGTCGGGATTCACCCGCTGCCGGGCGAGATCGAGTACGTAGGCGCTGCCGCCGGACATGCCGGCGGCGAGGTTGCGCCCGACCGGACCGAGGATGACCACCCGGCCGCCGGTCATGTACTCACATGCGTGGTCACCAACGCCCTCGACGACGGCCATCGCACCGGAGTTGCGGACACAGAAGCGCTCGCCGACGAGCCCGCGGATAAACACCTCGCCCGAGGTCGCGCCATAGGCAATGACGTTGCCGGCCACCACATTCGCCTCCGCCAAGAACGGCGCGGCAGGATCGGGACGCAGGACGATGCGACCGCCGGACAAGCCCTTGGCCAGGTAGTCGTTGGCGTCTCCGACAAGACGTAGGGTGATCCCGTGCGGGATGAAGGCACCGAATGACTGTCCGGCCGAGCCTGTGAACGTCAGGTCGATTGTGTTGTCTGGCAAGCCTTGTGCGCCAAACCGCTTGGTGACCAGCGAACCGAGCATGGTGCCGACGGTGCGGTTGACGTTCCGGACCGGGAGCTCCAGCTTGACCGGCTGGCCATCGAGCAGCGCGCCTTCGCACAGCTGGATCAGGGTGTTGTCCAGCGCCCGGTCCAACCCGTGGTCCTGGCCACGAATCCGCCGACGTGGCGAACCCGGCGGAAGTTCGGGCACGGCCAGCAGCGGTGCGAGATCCAGGCCATCGGTCTTCCAGTGCGCCAACGCGTCCCGGGTGTCGAGCAATTCGGCGTGCCCGACGGCCTCGTCGATCGAGCGGAAGCCCAACTCCGCAAGGTACTCACGGACCTGCTCAGCCAGGTAGGTGAAGAAGGTGACGACGAATTCGGGCTGGCCGGTGAACCGCTTGCGTAGCTCCGGGTTCTGCGTGGCCACCCCCACCGGGCAGGTGTCGAGGTGGCAGACCCGCATCATCACGCAGCCGGCAACGACGAGCGGCGCGGTGGCGAAGCCGAACTCCTCGGCGCCGAGTAGTGCGGCGATGACGACGTCGCGACCGGTCTTGAGCTGCCCATCGCACTGTACGACGATCCGATCGCGAAGACCGTTGAGCAGCAACGTCTGTTGGGTCTCAGCCAGGCCGAGCTCCCATGGGGCACCGGCATGCTTCAGTGAGGTGAGGGGTGCGGCCCCGGTGCCCCCGTCGTGACCCGAGATCAGAACCACATCAGCATGCGCCTTGCTCACTCCGGCGGCGACGGTGCCGACGCCGATCTCGGAGACGAGTTTGACGTGCACGCGCGCGTCGGTGTTGGAGTTCTTCAGGTCGTGGATCAGCTGCGCCAGATCTTCGATGGAATAGATGTCGTGGTGTGGCGGTGGGGAGATCAAGCCCACACCGGGAGTCGAATGCCGGGTGCGTGCGATCCATGGGTAGACCTTGGAGCCGGGTAGCTGCCCGCCCTCGCCCGGCTTGGCGCCTTGCGCCATCTTGATCTGCAGGTCGTCTGCGTTGACCAGGTATTCGCTGGTCACCCCGAAGCGTCCGCTGGCAACCTGCTTGACCGCGCTTCGACGCAGGTCTCCGTTGGCGTCGGGGGTGAACCGGTCGGCATCCTCGCCGCCCTCGCCGGTGTTGGACTTCCCGCCCAACCGGTTCATGGCGATGGCCAGGGTCTGGTGGGCTTCAGCCGAGATCGAGCCGTAGCTCATCGCGCCGGTGGAGAACCGGCGGACGATGTCCGAGACTCCCTCGACCTCCTCGAGCGGTACGGCCGCCCGTACGCCGGTACGCAGCGTGAAGAGCCCGCGCAGCGTCCCGGCCTTCGCCGACAGTTTGTCGACAGCGTCGGTGTAGCGCCCGAAAACCTCGTACTGCCGGGAGCGGGTCGCGTGTTGGAGCAGAAAAACGGTCTCCGGGTTGAACAGGTGTACTTCCCCCTCCCGGCGCCACTGGTATTCCCCCCCGATGGTCAGCCGGCGATGTGCCCGGTCGGTCGGGTTGTCCGGGTAGGCCCTGCGGTGGCGCATTCGCACCTCTTCGGCCAACACGTCCAGGCCCACTCCACCCAGGGTCGACGTGGTCCCGGTGAAGTACCGGTCAACCAGGTCCTGGGACAGCCCGATCGCCTCGAAGATCTGGGCCATCGTGTATGAGCCGACGGTGGAGATACCCATCTTGGACATCACCTTCAGCACGCCCTTGCCCAGTGCCTTGAGGTAGTTGGCCACGGCCACGCCCGGCTCGACCCCGACGATCGTGCCGTCGGCGATCATGTCCTCGACGGTCTCGAAGGCAAGGTAGGGATTGACTGCAGCGGCGCCGTAGCCGAGCAGGAGCGCGACATGATGCACCTCGCGACAGTCCCCGGACTCTACGATCAAACCGACCTGCATCCGGGTCTTGGCCCGGATCAGGTGGTGATGGACCGCAGAGGTGAGCAGCAGTGAGGGGATCGGCGCACTGCGCTCGTCGCAGTCCCGGTCGGAGAGCACGATCACCCGGGCGCCCTCGTCGATCGCCCGCGAGACCTGGGCGCACACGTCGTCGAGCGCAGTGCGCAGCGCCGGGCCGACGCTGTCGGCTTCGGCGCTGTCGATGGCCCCGCCGCTGATGTCAAAGTGGCCGAAGATTCGGACCGCGGCGAAGCCGGGCAGATTCCCGTCGTCGTTGATGTGCAGGATCTTGGCGAGCTCGTCGTTGTCGATCACCGGGAACGGCACGACGATCTTGCGGCTGGCCGCGGCCGTGGGTTCGAGCAGGTTCTGCTCAGGTCCCAGCGCCCGGGATAGGCAGGTGACCAGCTCCTCCCGGATCGCGTCCAGGGGTGGGTTGGTCACCTGTGCGAAGAGCTGGGTGAAGTAGTCATAGATCAGCCGGGACCGGGCCGAGAGCACCGCGATCGGGGTATCGGTGCCCATCGACCCGATCGGCTCGGCACCCGAGGTGGCCATCGGCGCGAGCAGGATACGCAGCTCCTCTTCGGTGTAGCCGAACAGCAGTTGGCGGCGCAGCACCGATTCGTGGCTCGACACGACGTGGTCTCTGGCCGGCAGCGACGACAGGCGCATCAACCCGGCGTGCACCCACTCGTCGTAGGGATGTTCGGCCGCCAGTGCAGCCTTGACCTCGTCGTCCTCGACGATCCGCCCACGCTCGGTGTCGACGAGAAACATCCGGCCCGGCTGTAGCCGGCCCTTGGCCACGACCTGGTCCGGAGCGATGTTAAGGACGCCGACCTCACTGGCCAGGACCACCAGACCGTCCTTGGTGGCCCACCACCGACCGGGGCGAAGGCCGTTACGGTCCAGGACCGCACCGATGACCGTGCCGTCGGTGAAGGCCACGCAGGCCGGGCCGTCCCAGGGCTCCATGACCGTGGCATGGAACTGGTAGAACGCCCGGCGCTGCGCGTCCATCTCGTCGTGGTTCTCCCACGCCTCGGGGATCATCATGAGGACCGCGTGCGGGAGGCTGCGACCACCCAGGTGCAGCAGTTCCAGGACCTCGTCGAAGGTGGCCGAGTCGCTGTAGTCAGGCGTGCAGATCGGGAAGATCCGCTCGAGATCGCCCGGGATCAGGTCACTGGCCAGCTGTGCCTCGCGGGCGTGCATCCGGTTGCGGTTGCCCTTGATCGTGTTGATCTCGCCGTTGTGGGCGATGTAGCGGTACGGGTGGGCCAGCGGCCACGACGGGAACGTGTTGGTCGAGAACCGGCTGTGCACCATGGCCAGGGCGGACTCGTACCGTTGATCGCACAGATCCGGGAAGAACAACTTCAGCTGATTGGTGGTCAGCATCCCCTTGTAGGTGATGGTCCGCGCCGACAGCGACGCGAAGTAGGTCTCGTGGCCCAGCCCGGCGGCCTCCCGCTCGATCCGCTTGCGCAGAACGTAGGCGCGGCGCTCCAGATCGAGCAGATCCAGTCTGGCCTCGGCCGCCCCGACGACCAGTTGAGTGAAGTACGGCATGCAACCGCGTGCCGTGGGACCAACGTCGGCCCCGACCGGATCGACGGGCAGGCCACGCCATCCCGCGACCCGCAAACCCTCCTCGCCTGCCAGGTCGGCCACCAGGTCGATGACCTTGCGGCGCCCGGACTCCTCGCGCGGCAGAAACGCGATTCCGACGGCGTACTCGCCGGCCGGCGGCAGGTCGAAGTCCACTGTCTCGCGCAACAGTCGATCCGGGATCTGGGTCAGGATGCCGGCCCCATCACCGGAGGTCGGTTCGGATCCCGCCGCTCCTCGGTGCTGGAGATTGGCCAATGCGGTGAGACCGGCGTCCACGATCCGACGCGAGGGGACACCGTGGGTGTCGACCACGAAGGCGACCCCGCAGGCATCGTGCTCATTGGCCGGGTCGTACAGGCCTTGCCGGGCCGGGAGAGTGGAGAAAGGTCGCACGTGCACACTCCCGTCGTCTCAAATCACCCGGACCCTGGGGCAGCCAGCTGCCTTGGAGATCCGGTTCGGTGGTGGCCTGCTCTAGTCAGGCACCATCGGGACGTCGACGGCCCGAGTCATGACCCTCTCACGTTACAGGTCAGCCGGCTTGGGGCTCGAAGAGCGCCCGGTACGGCTACGGCCGACCGGCTTGTCGCTGGCGAGCTCCTCTTCGGCGGTCCCTGTGACGTCATCCGACCGGTCGGATGAGGAATCCTCCGGATCGGCGTCCGGCTCAGCGGCCGTATCGTCGTCCTCCCCATTTCCGCGAGACGCCGCGGGCGTGAGGTCCTCGCGCGGGCCGCGGTGGGTCACGAACCAGGCAACCGCGGCGACGAACACCAGGATCGAGGTCCAGACATTCAGTCGGAGGCCGAGAATTTCCTCTGCCGGGTCGATCCGCAGAGCCTCGATCCATACGCGACCGGCGCAGTACGCGGCGACGTAGAGCGCAAATGCCCTCCCGCGGGACAAATTGAATCGACGATCAGCCCAGATCACCAGCGCAGCGACCCCGAGATTCCACCACAGCTCGTAGAGGAACGTTGGATGAAAGGTGCCCAAGACGAGCGGCTGCCCAGTGGAGTCCCGAATCGCCTGTCCGAGACCGGCGTCCCACCGATAGATGGTCAGCGCCCACGGCGCATCCAGGGCGGCACCGTACAATTCGTTGTTGAACCAGTTGCCCAGACGGCCGACAGCCTGAGCCACGGCGACGCCGGGTGCCACGGCGTCGGCGAACGCGGTCAGCGGTACGCCCTTGCGGCGGCAGCCGATCCACGCGCCGACACCGCCGAGCGCGATAGCCCCCCAGATCCCGAGTCCGCCTTCCCAAATCTTGAGCGCGTCGAGAAGGTTGCCGTCCGCGCCGAAGTAGGGACCGGGGCTGGAGATGACATGATAAATGCGTCCGCCGATGATGCCGAAGGGCACCGCCCACATGGAGATGTCGAGGACCGCACCGGGCTCCCCGCCCCGGGCTACCCAGCGCTTGTTCCCGATCCAGATCGCCAGGATGATTCCGGCGATGATGCACAGCGCATAACCGCGCAGCGGGATCGGACCGACGAACCAGACACCTTGGGTGGGGCTGGGAATCGAGGCAAGCAGCACGTACGCGAGGGTAGTCACCCGTGCCAGGAAAGGTTCCTCACGACAAGGGAGTTTCAGCCAGTGACCGGTCACGTCGCACTCGTCACCTGTCATCGAGCACGGGGTTTGGACACCGACGAGCCATTACTGCTGGCCGCCCTGGATGCCCTGGACGTCCGGGTCGAGGTTCTGGACTGGGATCGCGCCGCAGATTGGTCTGCCTATGACCTGGCCGTGATCCGCTCGACCTGGGACTACGCCCGGCGCCACGAGGAGTTCCTGTCCTGGGCGGGGGCCACCGGTGAGCGGACCCGGCTGCACAATCCCGTGGGGATGCTGTCCTGGAACACGGACAAGCGCTATTTCCGCCAGCTGTCGGAGGCTGGGCTGCCGGTCATCGACACAACCTTCGTGGTGCCCGGTACCGCGTGGCCGGTCACCGCGCTTTCGCACTCCGTCGTCGTCAAGCCGAGTGTCTCCGCCGGGGGGCAGGACACCGCTCGGTACGACGCGGATCAGCTCCCGCAGGCCCGCGCACATGTCGCCCGACTGCACTCTGAACATCGGGTCGCGATGGTCCAGCCTTACCTCGAGGCCATCGAGGACAGCGACGAGACTGCGCTGGTCTACATCGGTGGGACCTACAGTCACACGGCAGCCAAGGCAGCCCTTCTCGGCCAGGGCGCGGCCGAGTCAGGCCTGTTCGCACCCGAGACGGTAGTCGCGCGAACTCCATCCTCCGCCGAACGGGCTTTGGGCGATGCCACGATGGCCTGGCTAGCTGGAGCGAGCTTCGGTAGGCCGCTCTACGCCCGGGTCGATCTGCTGCCCGACGCCGAGGGCCTGCCCCGAATCCTCGAAGTCGAGTTGACCGAACCGAGCCTGTTTCTGGAGACCGACCCCGGGGCAGCGGATCGGATGGCCGCTGCGATCCGGGCTCTGCTCGCGAGGTAGAGCGCGTCTGACCGCCGCTTTCGGCCCGGATTCGGGGGTTGGACGCGCGGTACCTCGCCTGATCTTCGCGATTCGATCAGGCCTGTTGGCGGACTCCGACGGCGAGTTCGGCGGCGAGGGCTTGCACGGCCTTGACGCCTGCGGCGGGATCGGGTGCGTCCAAGAGCGCTCGTACGAAGGCCGAGCCGACGATGACCGCGTCGGCGTACCTTGCGACCTCCGCTGCCTGTCCACCGGTACTGACACCCAAGCCGACGGCCACCGGCAGACGAGTAACGGCACGGACCCGAGCCACCAGAGCCGGAGCGACGGAGGACACCGCCTCGCGCGTCCCTGTGACGCCCATCGTCGAGGCGGCGTAGACGAAACCTCGGCAGGCCGCCGTGGTCATAGTCAAGCGGGCCTCGGTCGAGGACGGCGCCACCAGGAAGACCCGGTCGAGATCGGCCTGGTCTGCTGCGGCGATCCACTCCTCGGCTTCGTCGGGGATCAGGTCGGGAGTGATCGCTCCTGCCCCCCCGGCAGCAGCCAGATCCCGAGCGAACCGGGTGACGCCATAGCGCTCGATCGGGTTCCAGTACGACATGACCACCGGCACCGCGCCGGACTCGGCGACGCCTTCGACCGCGCGGAACACATCGCGCATCCCCACTCCGGCACGGACCGCCACGTCGACGGCGCGCTGGATGGTCGGTCCGTCCATCCCGGGATCGCTGTACGGGACGCCGATCTCGACGACGTCAGCACCGCCGGCAACCGTCGCGCACATGGCTTCTATCGAGGCCTCGACACTCGGATACCCGACGGGTAGGTAACTGATCAGCGCCGAGCGACCCTCCGTGCCCGAAATTTTCAGCCGCGTGGCCAACGCACTCATCGGCAGGTCACTGCTCCTGCGGCGCACGCGCGGCAAGGTCTTGTTCAGCCTGGGTCTGATGCGCCAGGTCGAAGTACTCCGAAGCAGTGGCGACATCCTTGTCGCCGCGGCCGGACAGGTTCACCAGGATCAACGCCTGCGCGCCCAGCTCTCGGCCCAGTTCCAGCGCTCCGGCGAGGGCATGCGCCGACTCGATCGCCGGGATGATGCCCTCGGTACGGGAGAGCATCTCGAAAGCCTTCATCGCCTCGTCGTCGGTGACCGGCAGATACGTTGCCCGGCCGGTGTCTCGAAGAAAGGCGTGTTCGGGTCCCACACCCGGGTAGTCCAGACCGGCCGAGATCGAGTGCGACTCGATGGTCTGGCCGTTGTCGTCCTGCAACAGGTAGGACCTGGCGCCGTGCAGCACTCCGGGGGATCCGCTGGTCAACGTGGCTGCGTGCCTTCCCGTGTCGATCCCCTCTCCGCCCGCCTCGAGACCGAGCAGGCGGACCTGCTCGTCGCCGAGGAAGGCGGTGAAGATCCCGATCGCGTTGGAGCCGCCGCCGACGCAGGCGACCACGCCATCGGGCAACCTGCCGAAGCGCTCAAGGATCTCGGCGCGCGCCTCGTCCCCGATGACCCGCTGGAAGTCGCGCACCATGGTGGGGAACGGGTGCGGGCCGGCGACCGTGCCGAAGACGTAGTTGGTCGTGTCGACGTTGGTCACCCAGTCGCGAAACGCCTCGTTGATGGCGTCCTTGAGCGTCCGCGAACCCGTGGTGACCGGGATGACCTCGGCGCCGAGCAGGCGCATCCGAGCCACGTTCAGCGCCTGACGGCGGGTGTCCTCCTCGCCCATGTACACCGTGCAACTCAGACCCATCAGCGCCGCCGCCGTCGCTGTCGCAACACCGTGCTGCCCGGCGCCGGTCTCGGCAATGACCCGCGACTTGCCGATCCGTTGGGTCAGCAACGCTTGACCGAGAACGTTGTTGATCTTGTGCGAGCCAGTGTGGTTCAGGTCCTCGCGCTTGAGCAGGATCCGCGCGCCGCCCGCGTGCTCACTGAGCCGCTTGGCCTCGGTGATCGGCGTCGGTCTGCCCGAATAGTCGCGCTGCAAGGCTGCGAGTTCCGCGCCGAAGCTGGGATCTGCCTGCGCCGCCGCGTAAGCCTCGGCGAGTTCGTCGAGCGCGGCCACCAACGCCTCGGGTACGTACCGTCCGCCGTACGGGCCAAAGCGGCCGGGCGCAGCGACGGCTTCGCCGGCCGTCCCGGGTGCGTTCATGGAGGTCCTCTTCGACGTGGACGTCAGCGAGCCGGTCGCGGCGTCGCCGGGTGCGCGCCGGCCGTGACGAGGTCGGCGACGGCCTGGCGCGGATTTCCCGAACGGACGAGACCCTCACCGACAAGTACCGCATCCGCGCCCGCACATGCGTACGCGATCAGATCGTGTGCCCCTCGCACGCCGGATTCGGCGACCTTGATGACCGACGAAGGCAGCCCCGGCGCGATCCGGTCGAAAGTTCCTCGGTCGACCTCGAAGGTGCGGAGATTGCGGGCGTTGACCCCAATCACGCTGGCACCGGCGGCGAGGGCGCGGTCGGCCTCCTGCTCGTCGTGGATCTCGACCAGGGCGGTCATGCCCAGTGACTCGACCCGCTCGACGAGGCTGATCAGGGCCTGGTCCTCCAGCGCCGCGACGATGAGCAGGCAGAGATCAGCGCCCCACGCCCTGGCCTCATGGACCTGGTACGGACTGACGATGAAATCCTTACACAGCAACGGAATCGCGACTTGTTCGCGAACCTGACCTAGATCTTCGAAGGACCCGCCGAAGTGCCGTCGTTCGGTCAGGACGCTGACGACGCGCGCGCCCCCAGCCTCATACTCGCGGGCCAACGCCGCAGGATCTTCGATCTCGGCGAGGCTGCCCCTGGATGGGCTGCGTCGCTTGACCTCGGCGATGACCCCAACCCCGGGCGCCTGCAAGGCTGCCCGGGCATCGATGGGTGCCTCTCGGCGAGCGGCAGCAGCCTTGATGTCGGCTAGCGGGCGGCGTGCTTCGCGGTCGGCGAGGTCGGCGCGAACGCCGTCCACGATGTCGTCCAGCACTGTCATCCTTGAGGGCTAGTCCCTTCGTCGTCGCCAGTTCGGGCAACTGTAACTAGCGACCGGGAACCGGCTCGTCGGGGGTCGTCTCGCGCGTCAATCGGACGGCGACCGGATGGGGCGCGCCGTGGGGTCCTCGCCACGGTCCATGGCCGCCCACATGGCTGCCTCGCTGGCTTCCGGTGCCGTGTCGACCTGCGGTGTAGAGCCCGTCCCGGCCGGAGCAGCCCTCGTGTCACGGGACAAAGATCGGGTACGGCGTTCGTACCGTGCCCCCATCACCGGCCACCGCCCGCAACGCACAGTCGTGAAAGTGCCAACAGTGACGGTCATCGCGCCCCCGAACATCGCGGCGACAGCAGGCGCCGGCGACATGTCGTGTTCTGGAAAAACCGAGGAGCCGGCCGTGGCATAGGCCTGTCCCCAACTCCATGCCGTCTGCATACCGCCGTCATAGAGGAAGAACCCGACCCCGGCCAGAATCAGCAAACCCACCGCGATCAGAACGACGCCGACGACCAAGCGCCCCAGCCAACGGGCCGCGATAAGCGCCAATCCGGCTGCACCCACGAGGATTCCGATCGGTACCAGCGCGTCGATGACCTCGCCGCCGGAAAGTGTCTGGCTGACTCCCGGCAATGGGGGCTGCGCCGGGAGGCCGACCTGAAGCCAGGCCCGTCCCGAAGCGAGCAGCAGGACCGCAGCGCCGGCCAGGCAGCCAGCGACGGCCAGCAGCAGTCCGCGTCGATGAGAGTAGGTCGGGGGCCGTGGGTCACTCATGAGACCTCTCGCATGTTCTCGGCGGTGGCGATGGCCTGGAGCACGACCTGTGCTTTGTGCCGGGTCTCGGCCTCCTCCGACACCGGATCGCTGTCGGCAACGATGCCGGCGCCGGCCTGGACGTAGGCCACTCCATCGCGCAGCACCGCTGTGCGGATCGCGATGGCGACGTCGATGTCGTCGGCAAAGTCGAGGTAGCCGACCGCTCCGCCGTAGATGCCCCTGCGGGCGGGTTCGAGTTCCTCGATGAGCTCCATTGCACGGGGTTTGGGCGCACCGGACAGCGTCCCAGCCGGGAAGACGGCGCGCAGTACATCGAAGGGCGCAACGTCGGCGTCCAGCGTCGCCGAGACGGTGGATTCCAGGTGCATGACGTGGCTGTAGCGAGCCACGCTCATGAACTCCACTACGTCGACCGAGCCGGGACGGCAGACCCGCCCCAGGTCGTTGCGGGCTAGATCGACCAACATGAGATGTTCGGCGCGCTCCTTGGCGTCGCCGACCAGCTCGGCGGCCAGGCGCTGGTCCTCCTCGGGGTCCTCGTCACGCGGCCGGGTTCCAGCAATCGGCCGGATGATGGCGATCCGGTCCTTGACCGTCACCAAAGCCTCCGGCGAGGACCCGATGACATCTACTCCGTCCTCGAATCGGAGCAGGTACATGTAGGGGCTCGGATTCGTCGTGCGCATCACCCGGTAGATGTCCAGGGCGCTGGCCGAGGTCGCTACCTCGAACCGTTGAGACAGTACGACCTGGAAGATGTCTCCGGCCCGAATATGGTCCTTGGCCACTTCGACGGACTTCGCGTAGTCCCCAGTGGCGGTACGCGAGCTGTAATCCGCAATGCCGACCGACAGCGTATTGACCGGATGCTGCGCGGGTCGGGTCAGCAGGGCAGTCATGTCATCCAGCCGCGTCACTGCCTGGTCGTAAGCGAGAGCGTGATCGGCAGCCGCGGCAAAGACATTGGCCACCAGGAGCACCGAGCCCTGGATGTGATCGAGCACGGCGAGATCGGTGGCGAGCATAAAGGCGAGCTCGGGAAGATGCAGCTCGTCGGGATTGGTGGCCGGCAGCCGCTCCAGACGACGCACCGTGTCATAACCCAGATAACCCACCAGGCCTCCGGTCAACGGGGGCAGGTTGGCATCGCGTGGCGAACGCAGCGCGGCAACGGTTGCGCCGAGGGCAGCGAGCGGGTCCTCCGGCAGGTCGGTGATCAGCGGGTCGCCGATCCAGAGCGTAGCGCCGTCGCGCTCGGTCAGCGTCGCCGGACATCGGACCCCGACAAAGGAGTATCGCGACCAGGACCGACCCGGCTCGGCCGACTCGAGCAGGAAACTTCCCGGGCCTCCGGCCAGTTTCCGATAGAGCCCGACGGGCGTTTCCCCATCTGCAAGCAATCTTCGGGTCACCGGAACGACCGGCTCGGTGATCAGTCGCGCAAGCACCTTCTCGCGGTCTGGACCGGACCCATTGCTCATTCTTGTCCCGGCGAGTTGTGCACCCCTGGGTCGGTGACCAGCTCGGTAGAGAAGCATGTCCGCGAACCGGTGTGGCAGGCCGGTCCGGTCTGCTCCACTCGTAGCAAGATGGTGTCGCCATCGCAATCCAGAAGGGCCTGGCGCACTCGCTGTCTGTGGCCCGAGGTTTCGCCCTTCACCCAGTACTCGCCGCGGCTGCGTGACCAGTAGGTGGCTTGTCCGCTGCGCAGCGTCCGACTCAAAGCCTCGGCGTCCATCCAGGCGAGCATCAGCACCTCACCGGAGTCGATGCTCTGCACGACGACGGGCAGCAGCCCCCGATCGTCAGGGCGCAGCTGATCGGCGACTTTCGGATCCAGCACGGGCGGCGTCACCGCACCATTCTCGACCCATTGCCGCGGCGGTCAGAAAGCGGTCGTCGAGACACCCCTCTTGGCGGCGATGTAGTCCCCGACCGGCTTGCCCATTGCCAGTGGAAGCGCCACCACAGGAAGCACCGCGTAGAACAGCGGAACAACGAAGAAGAACGCTCCGCTGTCGTCTCCGAACTCCGGGAGGGAACCGATCCGGATCATCCAGTAGACGACGAAGGCCAGCTGCAGCCCACAGGCCACGATCGCCAGGGTGCGCCCGCTACCGCCCAGCAGCTGAACGCCCGCGAAGATCAACAAACCGACCGAGACGAGCTGCAGGAGCCCGATGATCGTGAACTCGGTCTCGTACGAATCGGCCTCGGATATCCCTGCGGCGCTGACGCTGCCGGCCAGGCTGGCGAAGAACAGGACATACAACGTCGAGAACAACACGATCCCGCCCTGGATGAACATCAGCACTGCCGAGGCGGTGGCAGCGCCCGGACGGACCGGCCCGCGTTGCATCGGGTAGCCATAGGGCGGGTAACCGTACGGCGACGGGTATCCGGGGCTGGCGGGATATCCGGGCGCCGGGAAGCCCTGGTTGGGCGGATAGCCGGGAGGAGCGGAGTATCCGCCCTGCGCGGAGTATCCGGGAGACGGTGACTCCTGCTGCGGCGGCTGATAGCCCTGGGTCTGCGGCGGTCCGGCGTACTGGGCAGTCGGGTCGCTGGACACGCCGTCCGAGTTTGGGTATCCGGTGCTGTGCTGGGCAGTGCTGTCGTTCTGATCGGACTGACTCACTGTTTTCCTCTCCGCGCAGCCACGGTGGCTCACGCCCAGGTTCTCTTCCCGACCCCAGGCGCAAAGCCGAATCTCACCTGGTGCCGCTTCTCGCCGCCCAGCTCAGGTGTCGCCAGCGAGCCTAGAGGTTCCCAGCGTTAGGACGGCCGGAGGCCGGCCGTGGTTCCGGGTCGGCGTCCCGCCCGGCGGTGTGTCGCCAGGATGCGTGCAAGGCGGCGTAGGGACCCTCGACGTCCACCAGCGCCGCATGGCTGCCGCGCTGGGCGATCCGGCCCCGATCGACGACGATCACCTCGTCGGCGCGCTCGGCGGTGGACAACCGGTGTGCAATCGTGACGGTGGTCCGCCCGCGGGTCAGCGTGTCCAGTGCCGTGGTCAGCCGCCGTTCGGTGGCCGGATCCACCGCTGAGGTCGCCTCGTCGAGCACCAGCAGATCCGGGTCGGCGACATACGCTCGGGCGATAGCGACCAACTGCCGCTCCCCGACCGACAGCGATTCCCCACGCTGTCCGACACGGGTTGAGACACCGTGGGGCATACCGGCCAACCAGTCTCCAAGGCGCAGTTCAGCGAAGGCCCGCTCGACCTGCTCATCGGTGCGGTCCGGCCGGCCGTATCGCACATTGTCAGCAATCGTCGCGTCGAACAGGAACCCATCCTGGGGCACCATCACCACCCGATCCCGCAGCGAGTCGAACCGCACACTGTTCAGTGGGACGCCACCGACCCGGACGGTGCCGCTCTTGGGATCCATCAGCCTGGTAAGCAACTTGGCGATGGTCGTCTTACCGGAACCTGTCTCGCCGACGACGGCAACCCGACGGCCTGGCTCGATGCCGAGATGGATATCGGCCAAGACCTCCGGACCGTTGCCGTAGGCGAAGTGGACGTGCTGGAAGTTGACCGACAGCGAGCCGGAGGGGAGTTCGACGCCGCTGTCCCCGGGGTCGGCGACGTCGGGCTCGGTGTCCAGGATGTCGAGGACCCGACGGAAGCTGGCCAAGGCGTTTTGGGCTTCGTTGAGGACCTCGCTCGCCGTGGCCAAGGGGGTGAGGAACAGCGTGACGAGGAAGAGGAACGCGACGACGGTTCCCGCGCTCAACTCACCTGTTACGCCCAGCATCACGCCAAGGACCACCACACCGGCCGTTGCCACTGCGGCGGCGAACTCGACAGTTGAGAAGAAACCCGCGACCAGCGACTGCGCTTTGACCGATGAGCGGTAGTGCGCGTCGATGGCGTCGTCCACCCGCGCTGCCGTACGGTCGCCGACGCCGTACGCACGGACCGTGACCGCGCCGACGACGGACTCGCTGACCGCACCCAGCATTTCCCCGACCCGTTGCCGGACCAATCCGTAGGCCACCGACAACCGGCGTTGGAAGGACCGCACGGCCAACACGAGCGGGAAGAAACAGACGTAGACCAGCAGGGTGAGCTGCCAGGAATAGATGGCCATGACAACCGTCGCGATGACGATCTGGCCGAGGCTTACGACACCGAGGATTCCGCCCCATTGCATGAACGTGGACATCTGGTCTACATCGCTGGTCACCCGGGACACGAGGGTGCCGCGACGCTGAGTCTGCTGGTGCAGCATCGAGAGGTTGTGTACATGGCCGAAGGCCCGGACCCTCAGGGTCGCCAACGCGCCCTCCGTTGTTCGGAAGACGCGGTAGTTGAGAAAGTAGGCCGCGATCCCGGTGAACAGGACTACGCCGAGACAGACAAGTACGGCGGCCTGCACGAACCCGGGATCGGCGCCGCCCTGGGTGGTCAGACCTCGGTCGATGGACTGCTGGATGGCGATCGGCACCACGACGCGCCCGCTGGTCGCGATAAGGGCCAGGACGAGGGTGACCGGCAGGCCGCGCCGGAGCTCGGGCAGCATCCGGGCGCCTCGGATCAGCGTCTTGAGAGCCCCGTCGTTGCGGTGTTCCTCGGCGGAGGTCAGCAGGCCTGCATCGGCCAGCTCGTCGCCCTCCTCGGTACTCATGACTCCTCCGCGGCGAAGAGTGCGTCGTCGGTCGACATGGCCCGCGGCACGTCAGACACCCACCGCGTCGTAGGCCTGGACGAGCGCGGCGTAGCCCGGCTCCGTACGCTGCAGCGCCTCGTGACTCCCGCGGGCCATGATCTGACCATCGGCGAGGAAGACGACCTCGTCGGCGAGGGTGATCGTCGCCTTCCGGTAGGCAATCACGACGACCGTGGCCGGCCAGCCGGCGCTGCGCAGTCCCGACAGGATGCGTGCCTCCACCGTCGGGTCCACGCTGCTGGTGGCATCGTCCATCAGGAGTAGACGCGGCCGGCGGACAAGTGCACGGGCAAGGGCGATGCGCTGACGTTGGCCCCCGGACAGGGTGGCACCGCGCTCGCCGACCTGGGTGTCTACCCCTTCCGGCAGGGCTTCGACGAATTCGTCGGCCGACGCCAATCGCAATGCGTCCCAAACACTTTCAGTGCTATAGTCCGCTCCGAGCGTCACATTGCCGGCAACGGTGTCATCGAAGAGGAACGTGGTCTGGGTGACTAGAGTGGCAGCGCGGGTCAGCTCACCCTGACCCAGCGAGCGCACGTCGATGTCGTCCACAAGCACCTTGCCGTTGTCTGGGTCGACAAGGCGGACGAGCACGTTGGCCAGTGTCGACTTCCCCGACCCGGTGGGTCCGACGATGGCGATCGAGCGGCCGGCAGGTACGTCCATGGTGATCCGTTCCAGGGTAGGACTCGGCTGCCCGGCGTACGCGAAGGTCACCTCCTTCGTGGCGAGGTCGGCCGGCCCGTCGCCGCCGGGCAAGACCTGCGTGCCATAGGGCGTCTCACCCGTCGCCGTCAGCACGTCGGTCACCCGGTCGTTGCCAGCAACCGCCCGCGGTAGTTCACCGAGCACCCAGCCCAGGGCGCGGATCGGCAGCGCCAGGACGGTGAAAAGATAGGCGATGAAGACCAGATCCTCGGTCGCGGTGTCCCCCGATGCGACCCGGCCGACCCCGATGGTCAACACGGCCAGCGTGGCAAGGGTGGGCAGAGACTCCATGATCGGATCGAACAGGCCTCGGACGCGCCCTACCGAGATCAGGCAGTCACGCAGTACGGCGGTGCGTTCGGCGAAGCGATCGATCTCATGCCGTTCACGTCCGAGGGTCTTCACCACGAGTGCTGCATCGAAGCTCTCGTGCGCGATCTCGCTCACTTCGGCGCGCAGTTGCTGGGCCCGGCTGATCCGTGGCGACATCACCCGCGAGTAGGCGATGTTGACCGCGAAAACCAGCGGAATGACGACGCCGCCGACGATGGCCAGCACCGGGTCGGTCAGGAAGAGCGCAACGATCGTGATGACCAGCATCAGGACGGCTCCGCAGGCGAAGGGAAGGGGTGCGACAAAGAACCAGGCGGCTTCGACGTCGCTGTTGGCATTGGATAGCAGTTGCCCGGTCGGATGCTGCTGGTGCCAGGACAGCGGGAGCCGCAGGTACTGCCGGGTGACCTGGCGGCGATATCCGGCCTGCAGGCGATATTGCATGATGCCGGCGAACAACCGGCGCCCGATGATGCCGACGATCTTCAGTATCGCGACCCCGATGATGGCGAGGGCGGCAACTGCGAGTGCTCCGGTGGTGACGCGTCCTTCGGAGAAGGCCGGCAGGATGACCCGGCCGGTGACAGCTCCCATGACGTAGGCCGATCCCACGCTCATAGCCCCGAACAGAGCGCTCCCGAACAGCGCCGCCGCGAAGATCTTGGGTTGGGTGCGGATGCCCTGGCCGATGAGCTGGAAGCCGCGGCGGAGTACGCGGTCATGCGGGCGTGGCACAGCGACTCCGTTCAAGAGGGGATGTCTCCAGCCTACAACCGCCACCGACTACTCATTAGCGTGGGTAATCAGTTGGGTTGAACGATCTGGGTGGTGAAGAAGCGCGATCAGGGTCCTTCATGTCCGAAGGCGTCGCACCGGGTGCCCGGCGGCACCCAGTGCGACCTTGACCTCGGCAATCCGCAGCTGCCCGAAATGGAAGACGCTGGCCGCCAGCACCGCGTCCGCTCCCGCCGCGACGGCAGGCTCGAAATCGGCGAGTTGTCCGGCCCCGCCACTGGCGACCAACGGAACGGAACAGACCGCCCTGGTGGCGGCGATCATGTCCAGGTCATAACCGGCGCGGGTGCCATCAGCGTCCATCGAGTTCAGCAGGATCTCGCCGACCCCGCGACCGACTGCCTCGCAGATCCAGGCCGAGGCGTCCCGGCCGGTTCCGGTGCGTCCACCGTGGGTCGTGACCTCGAACCCTGACGGTATGCCCTGGCCCGGCACGCGACGGGCATCGACGGAGAGCACCAGGACCTGGGAGCCGAACTCGGCGGAGATCTCGTCGATCAACTCCGGGCGGAGGACCGCCGCGGTGTTCACGCCGACCTTGTCGGCTCCGGCGCGTAGCAACCGGTCCACGTCTCTCACCGACCGGATGCCGCCGCCGACCGTCAGCGGGATGAAGACCGTCTCTGCAGTGCGCCGCACGACCTCGTAGGTGGTTTCCCGCACGTCGGAAGACGCGGTGATGTCGAGGAAGGTGAGCTCGTCAGCGCCTTCGGCGTCGTAGATCCTGGCCATCTCCACCGGGTCGCCGGCGTCACGAAGGTCGACGAAGTTCACTCCCTTGACCACCCGGCCCCCGGTGACATCCAGACAAGGGATCACCCGGACAGCGACGGTCATGCCGGTGGCCATCTGCTCATGCCGGCTCGCGGTAGGCGTCGATCTCGACCTCCACGAGGTGATCGGGATGGGCCAGAGCACTCACCTCGACCGTGGTGTTGGCCGGAGGGTGATCGGCAAACAGTTCATGGTGGGCGCGGCCGGCCTCCGGTTGACGGGTCATGTCGGTGAGGTAGATCCGGGTACGTACGACGTCGGCCACGTCCAAGCCCGCCCGTTGCAGTCCGTCCAGGGCAACGCCGAATGCGGCGACGGTCTGCTGGTACATGTCGTCGACGCCGACCACTTCGCCCTCGACTGTTGCCGTAGAGCCTGAAACCAGCACCCAGGGCCCGGCCACCACCGCCCGGCAGTAGCCGACAACCTCTTCCCAGGGGCCGCCCGAGGAGAGCCTTCGCACACTCATCGGAGTGCCGCCAGGGCATCAGGAAGGGTGAAGGCGCCGGCGTAGAGCGCCTTTCCAACGATGACCCCTTCGATTCCTTCGGGCACCAGACCGGCGAGCACCCGGAGATCATCCAGAGTGGACACTCCACCGCTGGCGATGACCGGCCGGTCCGTGGCGGCACAGACCTTGCCGAGCAGTTCGACGTTGGGACCGGTCAGGGTCCCGTCGCGATTGACGTCGGTGACGACGTATCGAGCGCAGCCCTGAGCGTCCAACCGTCGCAGAACCTCCCACAGATTCCCACCCTCGCGCGTCCAGCCACGGGCCGACAAGGTCTCGCCCCTGACGTCCAGCCCGACCGCGATCTGCTCTCCGTACTCAGCGATGACCCGCGCCGTCCACTCCGGATCCTCCAGCGCCGCCGTACCGAGGTTTACCCGCGTGCAGCCGGTCGCCAACGCGGCGGTGAGGGAGCCGTCGTCCCGGATACCCCCGGAGAGTTCCACGTGTACGTCGAGCCTGCCCACTACGTCGGCGAGCAGCTCCCGATTATCCCCTCGCCCGAATGCGGCATCGAGATCGACCAGGTGGATCCATTCCGCCCCGTCGAGCTGCCAGGCCAGGGCGGCATCAAGCGGCGAACCGTAGGCGGTCTCGCTCCCTGCCACACCTTGAACCAGGCGCACGGCTTGGCCACCCGCCACGTCCACAGCGGGCAGCAGGATCAGGCTCACCGAGGAAGCCTACGAGGCTC
>JACCUF010000192.1 GCA_013811975.1 Geodermatophilaceae bacterium
GCTTTGGGCGGGATCGTCCAGCACTTCTTCAGGTGAGGACGAAGCGCCCCCTTTTCAGCGTCTTGCCGATGGTGGAGTGGTCCAGGTCGGGAATGTCATCGATCAACGCGACGTGCTTCTCCAGCAGCCGCAGTGACCAGCGCGCATGCCCTTCGGGCGGCGTCGAGCAGGCCAACGCGATCAGGCGGGCCTCGACTTCTCCGGTCACCTTCGGCTCGACCGGCGGAGTCAGGCGCTTCTTGCGGGTGATGGTGTCCTCGACATCGCCGCCGCGCTCGGCGTAGGCCCTCGATGTCTTCACCACCGTGTCCACATGCACCCCGGCACGCTGGGCGACCACCTCCTGGGTCGGCACCGGCCCAAGCCGATCGGGATCGTTCTCATCGAGCTCCAACAGAATCCGTGCCCGGCGTACCTGCTGAGCCGGGTAGGACCCCGTACGAACCCGCTTCACCAACCACTCGCGATCCGCAGCGCTCAACGCCACCGGACGCGACTTCGTCCTCGCCATCATCGACTCGCTTCCGGCGGGCTGAAAGGGGAAGGAACCCGCCGTCACCAGCACATCGCAAGAACACCGCCAATTAACGCAGACACGCTACTAGCGCGTCCGGGTCCTCCCGGCCGAAGTCGCGCCGCCGGCCGTTCCTCCTTCGGGCGAGCAGGCGATCGAGCTGCAAGCCCCGCGATGGGGCGTTCTGATCTGGCACCCGGACGAGTGAACTTAGCGAGCCGGGTGAAGGCACTTGAGGTTGCTGGGTTTGCTCGCCAGGATGAGCACATGGAGCGAGAAGCCGATCCCGACAGCAGTCCCATGCAGTTCTCATTCCACGTCGACTGCGGCGAGGCGTGGACGGGGCATCAGCTCACCGCTACCGGCCTGCGCCTCGACGGGGTCTCGGACGATGCCATCCACGCTGACTACAGCGAGCACCATGCTGGCGGGCCCATACATCCGATGACCTCGCTGATCTATCGAGTGACCCCCGCGCTCCATAGATCTGATCTCGCTGGGCGGGAAGTCGATGCAGAGATCCGACTCGACCCACCTGCCGATCCCAACCATTGGCCATCAGTCATGTCGGTCGGTGGGGAGCGGGACAACACCCCAGGATCAGAGGTCACTGATGGCGCGTTCGGTCCGTTCGTCCTGCCCGCCGGTACGCGCCATATCGCGATCAGCCTCGAGAACATCAGCGTCGT
The DNA here is from genome assembly GCA_013811975.1 of Geodermatophilaceae bacterium. GTDB lineage: Bacteria > Actinomycetota > Actinomycetes > Mycobacteriales > Geodermatophilaceae > JACCQS01. The sequence continues at coordinate 1,204 of JACCUF010000192.1, forward strand.
CACCGGCGGAATCCCGCCGCGTGACAGCAGTCCGGACCGTTACCTCGGAGAGCTTCTCATCGACGTCTCCTCCGGGGCTGCTCGTTGGGCCGCGCCCTAGCTGTACTGACCATTGGAGCGAGAACCGCTCGCGCTGCTCCCAACCCCGACGGAGAACGCCGAGTCGCAAAGCGATCGTTCACCGGCTGGGCGAGGTCAGCGCTGGAGCCATCGTGCACCGGCAAGCGCACCACCGTCGTCGTCGCTAGGCCGGCCGATCCATGGCTAGGACAGCCACGATGATGTCGTCACTGAAGCTAGGTGCACGGCCCAGCCGGGGCACGATGAACCATGGCTGCTCGAGTTGTTGCTGCTCGACGTACGACGGGGTCAGCGCACGCAGGCGGCCGCACTCGACTGCCCCGGCGCCTGACTGAGCTGAGGATGCGCTTGCTCGGCGACCGAGTCTCGCGACAGGTTGCATCCCAGATCGCTATGGAACACGACTGGGACACTCTGCGCGACGCTGGGTATCTTGCGGGCTCCAAGCTTCAGGCCGACGCCCTGGTCACCCTCGACAGCGACCTCGCGACAAGGCTGACGGCGTCGTACCTCTCGCTCCGCTGGAAGCCCTGACATGAACGAGTGCGACGTCGTGGTGGTCGGCGGCGCAGTCGGTAGCCCTGGAACGGGACCCGTACCGTCCTAGTCACGCCGGGGGCCGCAGCCACACGCCCAGATCAGCGTCGGTGAGCAACTGCCGGGCAGTTTCCTCGTCCTCGTCCGGAACCAGGATCCTCATCCGGATGGCTCCGATGGAGCCTTCGAGGACGCTCATGTTCCGGTCGGTGACCTGGTAGCCGATGTCGGCTTCGCCCAACAAACACTCGATGACGGCGACGACAACAGGGTCGTTCGTGCGAACCAACTCCGCCATGACGCACCTCTGGTGAACGCTCAGTGTGGGGTGTTCATCGTAGACCTAGGCCACGGTCCAGGGTCCACGGTCGTCGCTATCGTGGCCGCGTGAGTGGTGAGCGAGTTCCCGGCGGGGTCGTGCACAAGCTGCCCGCAGACCTGCGGGCGGCGCTGCTCACCAACTCCGTCGTCCTGGCTGCCTGGAGGGACATCACCCCGCTCGCACGCAACGAGTTCATCTGCTGGGTCGATGACGCCAAGCAGGCGAAGACTCGCGAACGCCGTATCCGCCGCACTCAGGAGGAGCTCGAGGCGGGTCAGCGCCGCCCCTGCTGTTGGCCAGGGTGCAAGCACCGGGAACGCACTTGAAGGCGAAGCGCGTGAGCGATGACTGGCGAACAACCTGGCGGGAGACGCTGTGGTCCCTGATCTTGAGGGCCGAGCCCGACATCGTCGAGGGGGCCCAGTGGCGCGAGCCGTCCAACCCTGACCGGCGTCCTGACCTTCTCGTGCGCTGGCCTGGTGCGCACAATTGAGACCTACAAGGACAACGTGAAGCTCACGTTCGCCAAGGGGGCCTCGCTGGAAGACCCGTCCGGTCTGGTCCGGTCTCTTCAGCGCCAGCCTGGATGCCGGCACGCGACGTGCCGTCAACCTTCGCGAGGGTAACGTGGTGGACGAGGAGGCGTTCGTCGAACTGGTTCGCGAGGCCGTCGCCCACAATCGGTCCCAACGCCCGCCTAGGGTCAATGCGCAGATGCCGGTGCCCGGGCGCTCCACGCAACATGTCTCAGCAGGCCACCGTCGCGTGGTTGGGTGACTGGGAACCGTGCAGTGAACCAAGTGGCCCCGGCGTCAGCCTCAACTCGGCGGACATGCTGCAGGTGGCCACGCTGTTGGTGCACGCAAAGTACGACCCTTGTCGTCCTTCGAGGCGGCGCCCGAGGCGGCTGGGCGGACCCGAATGCCCACTTGGTAGGCCTCCAGTCAGGTGTCCACCTCAAGCTTGGCCAGACCGAGCGCGTGCTCAGGGAGATCGCTGCCTTCCTGTCCGCGCCAGACAAAGGTGACTAGCCTGTCCGCCACACTGAACTTGGCCCCGCCCTGACCCGACCTCTCCGATGCCTGACCCCAGGGCTGAACTGCCCTTGCTGCGGACACGGCGCGAAAACGGCCATCAAGACCGCTCCGCAGAGGGATCCCCTTGCGGACACCTCGGGCGATGGCTCTGGCGCTTGGTCGTCGCGATCCGTGAGTTCAGTCCCCACCCGGCCTTGGCGCTCGGTGGTCTCCCCCGAGGAAGGAGGCTGCCCAACAAACCTCGGACGGCAACCAGAGGCGGCCGGGGACGACTGCGAGCCCAGGGGCGTCAAAGTAGTTGAGCGACCCTGCGGGATGCCCCCGATCCCCGTTACCTGCGGCAACGTCAGAGCCAGGACGACATAACGGCAATTGTTTGAGAAGTCGTAGGAATTTTCAAAGTTCGCTGCATCTCGACAGTGCGGGTGACCAGCTCGAGCACGGCCCGCGATCTCCCGTCGACCGTGTCGATCACCTCGAAGGGCACTGTTGCTTTGCGGGATCGTGGTGGACGGGAGAATGGTC
>JACCUF010000207.1 GCA_013811975.1 Geodermatophilaceae bacterium
ATCCGAGCCACGATGGCACGGCAGATGCCGGGGCGCCTGGTCGGACTGTCTGTCGATGCCGACGGAGACCCCGCCTATCGCCTGGCCCTGCAGACTCGGGAACAGCACATCCGCAGGGAGAAGGCGACCTCCAACATCTGCACCGCGCAGGTGTTGCTGGCCGTCATCGCCTCGATGTATGCGGTCTATCACGGGCCAGAAGGGCTTGCCGCCATCGCTCGGCGGGTACATGGCCGTGCGGCAACGCTGGCAAAGGTGCTACGCGACAATGGGGCCCAGATCAGGGAGACGCCGTTCTTCGACACCCTTACCGTGCGGGTGGAGGGTCGCGCCGACGAGATTCTGGCCGCTGCCCTGGAACAGGGCATCAACCTCCGGCGGATCGACGCCGACCACGTGGGTGTCTCCTGCGACCAACGTACGTCAGTGGCCCACATCGCCTCGGTGGCAAAAGCCTTCGGAGCATCCGGTGTGGACATGACCTCGGCAGCGATGCAAGACGTGGACCTCGACCTGATTCCGGAGCAGCTACGCCGCACGTCGGCCTACCTGACGCACCCGGTCTTCTCCTCCTACCGGTCGGAGACCGCGCTACTGCGCTACATGCGCTCTCTGTCGGACAAGGACCTTGCCCTCGACCGGACGATGATCCCGCTGGGCTCCTGCACGATGAAGCTGAACTCCGCAGCCGAGATGGAGGCGATCACCTGGCCGGAGTTCGCCGGCATCCATCCCCTCGCGCCGCCCGAGCAGACTGTCGGCTACCAACAGTTGATCTCCGAACTCTGTACGGATCTAGCCGAGATCACCGGATACGCCGCCGTCAGCCTGCAGCCGAACTCCGGAGCGCAGGGCGAGTTCGCCGGACTACTGGCGATCCGTTCCTATCACGATTCCCGAGGCGAACACAGCCGCACGGTCTGCCTGATCCCCTCCTCGGCGCATGGCACGAACGCGGCCAGTGCGGTCATGGCCGGCATGAGGGTGGTAGTGGTGGCCTGCGACGTTGCTGGCAACGTCGACCTCGAGGACCTGCGGGCCAAGGTCGAGCTCCATCGGGAAGTGCTGGCCGCCATCATGATCACCTACCCGTCGACCCATGGCGTCTTCGAGACAACCATCACCGACATCTGCGCCGCCGTCCATGAGGCCGGCGGGCAGGTCTACGTCGACGGGGCCAATCTCAACGCGCTGATCGGCCTGGCCAAGCCGGGAAAGTTCGGCTCGGATGTCAGCCACCTCAACCTGCACAAGACCTTCTGCATCCCGCACGGCGGCGGCGGACCGGGGGTCGGGCCGATCGGCGTACGCGAACATCTGATCCCGTTCCTCCCCAACCACCCGCTGGCCGAGGCTGCCGGGCCGAAGACCGGTCCCGGCCCGGTGTCCGCCGCCCCGTGGGGCTCGGCCGGCATCCTGCCGATCTCCTGGGCCTACATCCGGCTGATGGGACCCGACGGGTTGCGTCGGGCTACGCAGAGCGCCATCTTGGCCGCGAACTACATCGCCGCGCGGCTGCGCGCGCACTACCCGATCCTCTACGCCGGTGCGAATGGACTGGTGGCCCATGAAGCCATCCTCGACATCCGGCCGGTCACCAAGGCATCCGGTGTCACCGTGGACGACGTCGCCAAGCGGCTGATCGACTACGGCTTCCATGCCCCGACCATGAGCTTTCCCGTCGCCGGGACACTGATGGTCGAGCCGACCGAGAGTGAGGATCTCGCAGAACTCGACCGATTCGTCGAGGCGATGATCGCCATCCGGGGCGAGATCAGGGCGGTCGAGACGGGGGAGTGGGAGCTGGCCGAGAATCCGCTGCGCCAGGCTCCGCACACACTCAGGATGCTGACCCGGGAATGGCACCACCCCTACGACCGGACCACCGCGGTGTTTCCGGTGCCGTCCCTGGTCGGGCGGGGTTATCTCAGCCCGGTCCGTCGCATCGACGGAGCGTACGGGGATCGGAATCTGGTCTGCAGTTGTCCGCCGGTGTCGGACTACGCGGACTGAGGCGACAGTCGGCTGCGGCTCAGACCCCTGCGCCCTGTGGCCGACGAGAGGAGATGACCCGGCCGTTGGGCAGGATCTCGCCGTTGTCTTCGAAGAGAACCACGCCGTTGCACAACAGGCTCCACCCCTGTTCAGGGTGGCTGTGCACGACGTGGGCGGCGTCACGCCCGGCGCTGTCCGCTGAGGGACAGCCGGGCTGGTGGGGGCACATGGCGTTCGTCGTACTCACTCTTTCCTACTTCTTCAATCGTGCGGTTCGTGCCAGCGGGAAAGCCGCAAACACAGGGTGACGCAGATGGTTCTGAATCCAGCCTAGGTGACATCAGCAAGTCGTCACCAAAGCGGGTGGTAAGTGTGCACAACGATCTGATCACGGGCGATGCTGAAAACAATGCACTCTCTGACAACGGCTGAGCTGAATCGGTTCCATCGCAGCCGAGGCGTTCACCGTGGACTAACGAGACAACCCGCCGGAGGTGACTCTTTGGCTGATCCTCAGATTTTGCGCAGCAGGACTCTGCGGACCGAGTGGTCACCGGCCTTGTGCAGGATCAGTTTCGCCCGCGAGCGGGTGGGGGCGATGTTCTGGACCAGGTTTGGGGCGTTGGTCCCGGCCCACATCGTCTCCGCGGTGGCCACGGCCTGGGCCTCGTTCAGTCGAGCATATTGATGGAAGTAGGACTTCTGGTCCTGAAAGGCGGTCGAGCGCAGGGTGAGGAAACGTTCGACGTACCACCGCCGGACGTCGTTCTCGGCGGCATCGACGAAGACCGAGAAGTCGAAGAAGTCGGACAGGAAGATCCCGGGGACGCGGCCGTCGGTTCGGGCGCCGGCCTGTAGGACGTTGAGGCCCTCCAGGATCAGGATGTCCGGACTCTCGATGGGCGTGCCCGCCCCGGGCACGACGTCGTAGATCAGATGCGAGTACACCGGGGCCACGACCGACGCTGCGCCGGACTTCACCTCCGACAGGAAGCGAACCAGCCGGCGCCGGTCGTAGGTTTCGGGGAAACCCTTACGGCTTGGTGCAAGATTCCCCGCTCACTGAGGGCAGCGTTGGGATAGAGAAAGCCGTCGCTGGTGACCAATTCGACCTTCGGGTGGTCCGGCCATCGTGATAACAGGGCTTGCAGGATCCGCGCGGTGGTGCTCTTGCCCACGGCGACGCTGCCGGCCACGGCGATCACGAAGGGCACCTTTGCCTCCCCGGATCCCAGGAATCGCGACTGGGCCGACCAGAGGTCGGCCACGGTGGCGACGTAGAGATTGAGCAATCGCGACAGCGGGAGGTACACGGTGGCCACCTCAGCGGTATCCACCGTGTCCCCAAGTCCACGCAACCGGGTGATTTCCTCCGGTGCGAGCGGCAGCGGAGTGCTGGCCGCCAGGGCACGCCAGCTCGCCCGATCGAAACTCACGAACGGGGAGGGGGTCCCATTGCCCGGTTTGGCCACCGGTTCATGATGCGCTGCACACACATGTGACCTCCGGTCGGGCAACGCTCACTTGATGAGGCCAGCCGCCCCCGAGGCGTGTCTCGACGCGGCTAAGGTGCCACCGTGACCGACAGCGCAACCCTGCACAAAGTCGAGCAGTACTACGACGCTGCTCCGCGCAGCGACGCGCGGGCCGAGGAGATCGGTTCGTTGACCTTGTTCGTGGGGACCGGGCCATGGTCCTACTACGCGCGACCACGGCTCGGGGCGGCCACCGTAAAGCCGGAGGATGTCGAGCGAGCGTGCGCACGTATGCGTGAGCTGAATGTGCCGCGGGCCTTCGAGTGGGTAGCCGAAACCGCGCGATCCATGCGGGCCGCGGCTACCCGGTCCGGTCTATCTGTCGTGGATGGCCCGCTCCTGGTCGTTGCCGATCCGGTTGACGTGATGTTGCCCGGAGGCGTACGGCTGTTCCTGGTCGGGGCCGACGAGCCGAGGTTGGAGGACTACCTGCAGCTAGCCGCGCAGGCATTTTCGGAGGCCGATGACACCGACGGCCCGGGCAGGCCGATGCCGAATCCAACAGATGCTGCCGTGACGCATCTGCGGACCAGGATCGGTGATGGCCGCACCGTGCTGATGGCGGCGATGTCAGGGGATCGGGTGCTGGCGGTGGGCTCCCATCATCCGGTCGTCGTGGGGGAGGAGGTCATCTCCGAGATCGTCGGCGTGGGCACCCTGCCTGACTACCGGGGCCGGGGACTCGGGGCGGCGGTCACCGCTGCGTTGGTTGCCGACGCACGGCAGGAGTGTTCGCTGGTGTTTCTCTCGGCCGGCGACGATGACTCGGCCAGGGTGTACGAGCGGGTCGGCTTCGCCCAGGTGGGCACCGCCTGCCTCGCCTCGGGATGACCCCCGCCTAAGAAAACGAGCGGTCAGCGCCACTGGCACCATGTCCGATCCGGTCACGCCTAGGACTGGAGGAGTCTTCGGGAAGACGAGAACCGTCTCACTCTTCAGCCCTGGTGTGCTGGGGGTCGTCGGAGGCGTAGTCGTGTCTCCGACCAGCATCTCGATGTAGGTGTAGCACCCGGCAACCTGGACCTTGTAGCCCGCGGTCTTGTAGACCCCGTCCCCGTTCGCGGTGATCGAGCCGCGCGATGCAACCGGAGCGTTGGTCCAAACCACACCCTCGCAGGTCGGAGCACCGGAGCTGGCAGCCTCGGTGCTACCGGGCCGAGCAGGGTCCAGTTGACCAGACCCTTGTACGAGCCTGAGCCGAAGACCTTGATGTCGTCGGTGATGGTGTCGCCGACGTTCGCGGTCTGCTTGGAGATCTGCGTAGTCACCTTCGGGAAGACCAGAACCGTTTCACTGGATCGTCCCCGCATGCTGGGACCAACCGGAGGCACCGTGTTCAGCGTCTCCGAGTAGGTGTAGCAGCCGGCGACCAGGACCGTGAATGGCGCGGTCGTGTAGGTCCCGTCCCCGTCCACCTCGACCTCGAAGGTCCCGGCAACAGGGGCGTTGGTGTAGTCAACGCCGACGCAGGTCGCAGCCGCCGGTGAGCCCAACGGCGCTACCGGTCCGTAGAGCACGGAGGTAACCGTGCCTTCGAAGCCGTTCGAGCCGGTGACCGTGATGTCGTCGGTGATGGTGTCACCGGCGTTGGCGTTCTGCTTGTTGATCTGTTCAGTGTCGTCATTAGGTCCCTTAGCCCATGTCAGGGGAGCCCAGCTGCGTATTGACATAATGTCGCTTATCGGCGTTACGATCCGCCAGCGGCCTCAGCGCTGAACGAGTAGGCGAACACCCGCTGTCCGGCAGGCGGCGGTGAGTTTGCCGTCCGTGGTGGCAAGTGGCGCGGCTAACCGCTCGGCGAGGACGAGGTAGGCGGCGTCATAGGCGCTGAGGGTCTCGTCGGTGGCCTCGTCGTCGAAGCACCAGGCCATCGCGACCGACGCGTCGATGACTATGGGCACCTCTCCCCCGCCGGCCAGAACGGCATCGGCCAGAACTCCCATCAGTCCAACGTGCCCGCCGCCGTACACAGACCATGGCCCCGCAGGGCAAGCTCCGACCCGAAGAGCACGGCTGCCTGAGAGTGAGCCGGGTCCAGGCCACGCGATGCACCAGTGAACACACAAACCCGCATGCCAGCGACCCCCTTGCCTCGATGTGTCCTGACCTTCCTACCCTGCACAGGTGGGCGAGACGTTCTTCACCGTCGACAGCGGACCGGACGGCGATTGGTTCGCACCGACCGAACACGCCCGAGGCCCGTGGGATGCCCGGGCATGCCACGCCGGGCCACCCACCGGCCTGTTGGCTCGGGCCGTCGAGACTGCCGCACCTGGGCATCGTCTGACTCGGCTCACCGTCGAGCTGATCCGCCCGGTGCCACTCGCCGGCTTCCGGATCAGCGCCACAGTCGTCCGGTCCGGGCGCGTCGTGGCCTCAACGCGGGCCGAACTTGTCGATCAGAACGCAACGGTGTGCGCGTACGCCCACGGGACGCACGTCGTGTCGTCGTCCGAGCCGGTGCTGCGGCAATCCTTCGGTCCCGACGACGAAAGCCCACCCCGGTTGGCCGACGCAACACCCGGCACCTTCCCGATCACTCGGAGCGCGCACGACCTGCCCGGGTTCTGCACCGATGGTTCGGTGGAGGTCGCCTACCCCGTCGGGCAGGATCAGGCACCTGGGCCGACCACGCTCTGGATGAGGACCATCGCGCTGTTGCCCGACGAAACCCCGTCGCCGTTTCAGCGCATCTGCCCGCTCGCTGACTGCGGCAACGCGTTCAGCAGGTACGCCGAGCCATGGGTGACCCAATTCCTCAACGCCGACCTGACCATCTATCTGCACCGCGATCCGGTGGGACACTGGCTCGGGTCGAAGGTCACGGCGGACTGGCACCCCAACGGTGTGGGGATCAGCGATGCGCTGCTCTTCGACGAGCAGGGGACGGTCGGGCGCGCAATGCAGACCCTGGTGCTCCGCCGCGCAGCGGCCCCCGCATGACACGATGAAGGCGTGGCCGATATCTCGGGTCGTCACAGCGTCTCGACCGGACGCGTACTGGACGCCGCTCTGCTGGCCATGATCGCGGGGACGCTCTCCATTGTTGCGATCCAGGTGGCCGGCGACGACTGGTTCCCACCAGAGGTATCGATCAGCCAGTACGGCGTCGGAGAGTACGGCTGGATGCTCACCACGACCCTGCTGCTGCTAGCCGTCACTTCGGCTCTACTGCTCTGGGGGGCGCATCGGCTGGCTGTGGCTCGGAGCTGGCCGGTCATCCTCCCGTGGACGGTATGGATCATTGCCTTGATCGTTATGGCCTTCGTCCCGACAAACGAATGGCCCGAGCCGTTGACCCTGACCGGGCAGGTTCATCAAGCCGCCGCCGTCTGCGGGCTCTTCGCCGCCCCCATCGGAGCGGTGCTGATGGTCGGACTGGGCACCCGCAGCGCGCCCGACACGGTCGGCAAACGGGCCCGGAC
>JACCUF010000261.1 GCA_013811975.1 Geodermatophilaceae bacterium
ACCGCTTCCTCGACCCGCAGCCCCGCGCCTATCCCCTGCACCAGCGCGGTCTTGCCGACGCCCAACGGGCCACTGGCGATGATCAGGTCGCCCGGTTGCAGCAGTGCGGCCAGCCGGCCGCGCCCGAACTCATGCGTGCTTGCAGCCGTCGGCAAGGCGACGATCATACTGCCAGGCGGGGTAGGCCACGGAGTCATGCTTCGCGTCGCCCGGAGGGGCTCGTGCTGAGACTCGAAAGAGTATGCGGTGCACGAGGTTTGCGGCGGGAGCAGCGCCGGAGAAAATCCCTCAGGTGCTGGTTCACAACGTCCGGACGTTCCATCAGGGCCAGGTGGCCGGCGTCCTCCACGATGACCAGTTCACTGCCCGGCAATTTCTCGGCGAGCAGTTCGCTGTGCCCCTTGGGTGTCGTTCGATCGGCATCACCGCAGACGATCAGAATGGCCACGTTCTGCAGCGGAGCGAGGACCCCTGACTTGTCAAAGCCGGCCAGCGACGGGAAGAAAGCACCGATCACGTCGATCGGGGTCGAGGCGATCATCCTGTCCACATAGGACGCCAGTCCGGGGGTGACGTCCCGACCGGAGAACGACATCCGTTTAGTGGCCAGAAACGCAATGTCCTTGCCCAGCCGCCGAGTACGTTCCGCGACCTGAGGTTGCGACCGGGCGAGTTTGGCCATCACCGGGAGTACCGCCGTACTCAGTCCGGTGATCGCCTGGGGCATCCCAAAACCGACCTCTGCGAGGTTGCCGGTCGACGTCGAGAGCAGCGCGACACCCACGATCCGTGGGCCGAACAACTCGGGTCGACGCTCGGCCAGGCCCATGATCGCCATCCCACCCATGGAATGACCGACTAGGACGATCCGACCGTTGGGGACTCGCTCGGCGATGATCCGGCAGAGATCGTCGGCGATCTGGTCGATCGTGCCGCGGTCCGGATCTCCCCATCCCGACGCGCCGTGGCCTCGCTGGTCATAGAAGAGCAGCCGCAGCGACGGGCCGGTCATCGGGGAGAACTCGGCCCGCTGGTAGTACCAGGAACCCAGTGTGAGGGTGTAGCCGTGGACGAAGACGACCGTCACGCTGGCGTTGTCGGGCCCGACCTGTTCCACGTTCAGCGCCAAGCCGTCGTCGGTGAGCACGACATCATCGAGTACGGGGTCGAATCCCTCGGGCTTCCCGAGTCCGAAGATGACGTCTGCCTCGGCATCGCGCCGGCGGAAGGCTGCAAGACGACGGGCGAGGACGGCGGCCGTGGCGCCGACAGCGACCAGGCCCACCGCCGCCCCACCAAGCACCTCGACCGTCCCGGGTCCTCGGCTCATGACCTACCTGCTGGGTTCCGCAGTTCCTCCGGAACCGAGCTCAGATAGCGGCGCACCAACCGGCCGCCAACCCGAGAGACGAGTTCATAGTGAATCGTGTCGAGGGCGGTCGCCCAGTCCTGCGCAGTGGGTTCCCCGGCCGTACCCGGTCCCCACAGGACGGCAATCTCACCGGGTTGTACGGGATCGTCGCCCATATCCACGACGAACTGGTCCATACAAACCCGGCCGGCGATGGTGCGGCGCGCCCCGGCAACCCACAACGGCCCAACATTGGTGGCGTTGCGAGGAATCCCGTCCGCGTATCCCAGCGGGATCAACGCGAGAGTGCTCGGGAATTGGGTCGTGTACTCGTGGCCGTAGGACACCCCGGAGCCGGCCGGCACCCGCTTGACCAGCGTCACCGCAGCCTGCACGGTCATCGCCGGCCGGAGTCCGTACGCGGCTGGGTCGCCACCCATCGGATCCAGCCCGTAGACCGCGATCCCTGGACGGACCATGTCGTAGTAGGCACCCGGAAGGGTCAGGGTCGCCGCCGAGTTGGCCACATGCCTGGGGACCTCGCCCAAGCCGTCCCGGGCCGCGGTCTCGACAGCCTCGTCGAAGACCGCAAGTTGGGCCGCGATGGTCGGATGGCCCGGCATGTCCGCGTAGGCCAAGTGGGTCCAGAGCCCGGCGACGCTCAGGTGCCCGACACCCTGCGCTGCGGCGGCAGCGGCCACGAGATCCGGCCAATCCGACGCGTGTGCGCCGCCACGGGACAGGCCCGAGTCGAGTTTGAGGTGTACCTGCGC
>JACCUF010000328.1 GCA_013811975.1 Geodermatophilaceae bacterium
GCGCAGACGTCCGAACTGCGCTCGGCCGACGCCAGCTTCGATGTCGCCGTCCGCAACTTCTCCGAATCTGTCCCGTCCGCGCAACGACAGATCTACTTCAGCACTGTCACCAACGATGCGCTGATAGCTCGTGGACGCTTGCTGAGCATCGGCTTGGGGGAGTGGCCGATCTTCATCCCCCTGGAAAGCATCACCACGGAATGGGACGAGGCCGCGACCACGCTGCGCGGAATGTTGCGGGTGGTCGAGGCGTCCCTGAGCGATGACCTGCAGGCAGCGATCGCGGCCGCACGAGAGGCGGCGGTGACCGATACCGTCCGCGATGCCGCGATCGTGGTGGCCCTGCTGCTGCTCACATTGATCTTGCTCGTGCTGGTGGCCCGCTCGATCCTGCGACCGCTGCTGGCCCTGCGCACCGGCGCTCTCGATGTCGCGCAGCGGCGGCTGCCAGCGCTCGTCGATCAGCTGCGCCGGCCTGGCGGCTGGAAGGACGACGTGCGAGCCGAGCCGATGGCGCTGAACACCAGTGAGGACATCGGTCAGGTTGCCAGGGCCTTCGACGAGGTGCACCGAGAGGCCGTGCGGCTGGCCACCGAACAAGCCATGATGCGCAGCACCGTCAATGACATGTTCGTGAACCTGTCCCGGCGCAGTCAGAGCATGGTCGAGCGTCAACTGAGGATCATCGACGCCCTGGAAAGTGGGGAACGCGATCCCGAGGCGCTCGGCGAACTGTTCCGTCTGGACCACCTCGCGACTCGGATGCGTCGCAACAACGAGAACCTCCTGGTCCTGGCGGGCTCGGAGACCCGGCAGCGCAGCGGAGCGGCCCGACCCGCTCTCGACATTCTGCGCGCGGCGATCTCCGAGATCGAGGAGTATCAACGTATCTCGATCGAGAGCGTTCCGGACACCGCCGTGCTCGGTGTGGCCGTCAATGACCTCGTGCACCTGACTGCCGAACTGCTCGACAACGCCACGAACTTCTCCCCGAAGGAGGCGCAGGTCGTCCTGGCCAGTTCCCTGCGTCCTGATGGCACCCTGCTCATCGAGATCCGCGACACCGGCGTGGGGATGTCCACGACTCAGCGCAACGCGATCAACGATCGACTCGCCGTGCCTCCGATGGTTGACGTCTCGGTGTCTCGGCACATGGGCCTTTTCGTAGTAGGGCGTCTGGCCGCCCGTCATGGCATCGCCGTGCGTATGCAGGTGACCGGCGCGCAGGGCGGTCTGACCGCCGCCGTCTCGGTGCCCAGCGGGCTGATCTCGGCGGAGGTCGAGCGCCCAGGCCCGGTTGCCCGCCCGGCCGATGTCGGCGGCAACGCCTCGATGATCTCGCTGGGCACCGGTTCGATGTTCGAAACCGCTTCCAGCGCTTCGATGGCTCGGCCAGGGTCCGGTGCGACGCTGGATGCCGCCGGTAACGGAGGAATGGTTCCGGCCGGCGTCGGTACAAACTTGAACGGAGCCGGAAATGGTGAGCTCTTCGATGCCGCCGTAACACAAACACTTGACTTCTCCGCGCGGACGGCGCCACCGAGGAGCGAGCCTGCGGCGGACCTGTTCGCTCCGACGGTGCCAACCGTCCACCAGTCGGCTGATTTCTTCGCAGGGCTACCACCGGCGGATTCCTCGACTCAGGGGCAGAGCGAGGGGACGCCGATCTTCCAGGAGATGCGCTCGGCCTGGTTCCGCCAGAAGCCCCGCGTTCCCGGAGCCGGAAACGACACCGACCGCGCCGGCGACGATTCCTTTGACTCCGGTGACCCTGCTTCGACGGACTGGAATACGAGCGCAACAGCAGACTTCGGTTCTTGGGCCGACGAAGGGTGGGAGGCAGCAGAACAACTGCGTACGCCCGTGGACGCGGGTATCACCGCGGCTGGCCTTCCTCGACGTCGGCCCCGCGCGCACCTGGTTCCCGGCGTCACAGCCCGTCGTGTTGCCGAGACCAATGCCGCGCCCGCAGGGCGGATGAACACCGCCACCCTGCTTCGCGACGCGGAACGGGTCCGGGGCAATCTGAGCAGCTATCAGCGCGGCAGCCGCCGAGGTCGGCACTCCTCGCCGACGGAGGACTCAGAGCGCTCCTCGGGGGACCCGACCCCTGCTGCCAGTCGGTCGGCACGGCGAACCACCCTTCGGGAACCGCAATGACGCGAGCGGCAAGTGACTTTGGAGCAACAGTGACTTTGGAGCGACAGTGACGACTGAGTATCAGGAGGCGCCGGCCCATCCCGGACAGTTCGGATGGATGGTCAGCAACTTCGCCGAACGTGTGCCCGGCGTTGCCCATGCTGTGGTCGTGTCGTCTGATGGCCTGTTGCTGACCTCGTCGCAGGCTCTACCTCGGGACCGCGCCGATCAGTTGGCCGCCGTCACGTGCGGGTTGATCAGCCTTACTCAGGGTGCCTCCAGCTGCTTCGACGGCGGAGAGGTCATCCAGACGGCGGTCGAGATGGAGCGCGGCGGGATGCTGCTGATGTGCATCTCGGACGGCTCCTGCCTTGCTGTGCTCGCCGCCCCCGACTGCGATCTGGGTCTGGTCGGATACGAGATGGCTCTGCTCGTCGACCGGGCGGGTCCGTTGCTCACCCCTGCCCTGCGCTCACAGCTGCGTGAGATCGCCGGGTAGGCGTTGGCGTTGAGCGGTGCTTGATGGAAGAGCTTTCCAACGACGCGACCCCGATCGTCCGACCGTACGCGCGGACGCGTGGACGGACTCGGTCGGACTACGACCTACCGATCGAGGCGCTGGTAACGACGGCTGACGGCGCTGTCGGCGACGATGCCCGGATGAATCCTGAGCACCGTCCGATCGCCGACCTGTGTCGGCAGGTGCAGTCGGTGGCAGAGGTGGCAGTGAGACTGGCCTTGCCCTTGGGTGTGGCACGAGTCTTGCTGGGAGACATGGCCAGGATCGGATTGGTGATCGTACACGCCACCGCGGGAGATGCGACCGGCCAGCCACCGGTCGCGCTGTTGGAAAAGGTGCTCAGTGGACTGAGGCAGCTATGACCGCTGTCGTAGCGTGCCGGCGGCTCACGTGACCGGGCCGGTCTGGCCGCGCCCGGGGCCGACCCCGCCTGATCCAGCGATGCCGCCAGTGCCTGATCCGAGCCGGGCCAGCCGCTCGTCGGCCAAGATCGTGGTCGCTGGCGGCTTCGGAGTCGGCAAGACCACGTTCGTCGGCGCAGTCTCGGAGATCACGCCGCTACGGACCGAGGCGTTGATGACCGAGGCCTCGACCGACGTCGACGACCTCGGGTCCACACCGGACAAGGAGACAACGACGGTCGCCATGGATTTCGGCCGGGTGTCCCTCGGCGACGAGCTCATCCTTTACCTGTTCGGAACCCCTGGACAGCACCGTTTCTGGTTCATGTGGGATGACTTGATGCGAGGCGCCATCGGGGTGGTCGTCCTCGTAGACACCCGGCGCCTTGGTGATTGCTTCGCTGCCGTGGACTTCGTCGAGGACCGTGGCTTGAATTACATCGTCGCTGTGAACTGTTTCGACGGCATCGCCCGCCACGGGGTACAGGACGTCCGCGAGGCATTGTCCATCGATCCCGATGTTCCGGTGGTGCTCACCGACGCTCGACAACGCGAATCCGTGAAACAGACTTTGATCGAACTCGTCGAACACGTGCTGCGACAACGGAGACAACCGGTGGGCAGCCCCGGCTAGTGCCCGGAAAAGTTGACGTAGGGTCGCTCACGTGTCAGTGCCCTCTCCGCCACCGGCGCCGTGGCAGGGCCACCACTGTGCACCTGTGCCAGTCCGGCCGTGGTACGCGGGGCTGCGTGTCGCCGATGGCGAAGTTCGCACTGCGCTGCGGTTGGTCCTCAGCCTGGCTGTCGCGGGGATCCCGGTAGGGCTGCTCTGGCTCGTGCTGGCGCCCCGCCGTGAGTACGAGGTCGTAGCGGGTGGCTATCTGGCGCTGGAACCCCAGTCCGAGGCCCTGATCGGGGCCGACAGTTGGCTGCTCATCCTCACGACGCTGCTCGGGGTGCTGGCGGCCGTCCTGGCGTGGTGGATCGTGCGAGCACGCGGAGTGGCAATCGTTCTGGGTCTGGCCACCGGCATGGTGGTCGCGGCGGTAGTGGCCTGGCAGATCGGGGAATTGTTGGGGACCGGGCCGACTGAGGCACAAACAGCACAGATCGGGACGATCGTGACCTTGGGATTAGGGCTGCGGGCGGTCCCGGTCCTTGTCATTGGCGCCTTCATTTCCACGCTCACCTACCTGGTCGTGGTGTCCTTCGCTCCGAGCGATGACCTGCAACGCACCCGATCGGCACCATTCAGTTCAAGCTCGACGGAACGGCCAACTGCACCAACGGAACCGGGACCGCGCGCAGACTGGAAAGCACCGTCAGCTCCCGGCGCAGCAGATGGGACTGGGCCATCAACCGGGACGCGGTCAGGTCTTCCACCAGGAGTGCCTGGCGATCCTCGGCCGTGAGCAACGCGCCCGCCGCTACCAGGTAGGACAGTTCACGCGGGCTTTCGGGCAGTTGCGGGAGGGCGATCTCAGTGCCATGCAGCCTTGCTACCTGTGAGATGTAGCGCAGGAACAGTTGGCCGACCACGTGGCCGAGCGCGGCGGCCTCAGGCACGGTGTCGGCATCGGTGTCGGGTCCGGGCAACCAGTTGACCTCGGCCTGCAGATAGGCGCCCAGATCGCGGTGCACCTTCAGGAGGGTGAAGCGGTCGCTACCCACCGCGACCACGTCGAAACGGCCGTTGCCGCGCCTGCTGACCGCACGCACTACCGCCGTGCAACCCACGTCGTAGAGGGCCGGCTCAGCATCACCGAAGGTCCCGCCGCCGACCTCCCAGCCCTGCCGGATGGCCACTACCCCGAAGCGTCGAGTGGCGTCGTCTGGTAGGTCCAACAGATCCTCGATCAGCAGCCGGTAACGCTGCTCGAAGACATGCAACGGCAACACCATGCCGGGAAAGAGCGGACTTCCCAGCGGGAACAGCGGGATCGTCGCGCTCACGAACGCAGCGTAGTGCCGGTGCACGGCGGCGGTGCCGGGGTCGAGGTAGCCGGGCTCAGTACCCTCAGATCTGCCGTGAGTCGTCCCGAGGAGATCACCTGATGCTGAACCGGTTGGACCTGCGCGGTGCCGCGATACCGGCGCGACGCGCGCTGGCGGGTCTGATGCCGCGCGCCCACCTCGACGTTGACGCAGCGCTGGCCATCATCGGTCCGTTGTGCGAGGACGTCCGGCTCCGGGGCGAGGACGCGGTACGGGAGATCACCGAGCGCCTCGACGGCGTCAGGTTGGAATCGATCGCGGTAGCGCAGAGCTCACTCGACAAGGCCCTGAGCAACTGCCCCGATGACCTGCGCGCGGCGCTGGACGAGGCGATCGCTCGGGTCCGCCGGGTGCACCTCGAGCAGCGCCGAACCGACGTCACCACCGAGGTTGTCCCGGGCGGCAGCGTCACCGAGCGCTGGGTCGCGGTCGGCAGGGTCGGGCTGTACGTTCCGGCCGGCCTCGCGCCGCTGTTATCCAGCGTGGTGATGAATGTCGTCCCCGCCCAGATCGCCGGAGTCGAGTCCATCGCGGTGGCCAGCCCGCCACAGAAGGAGCACTTCGGACTCCCCGACCCGGGTGTGCTCGCAGCATGCGCCCTGCTCGGCGTGAGTGAGGTCTATGCCGTCGGCGGGGCGCAGGCCATCGCCACGTTCGCCTATGGAGCCGGGCCGTGCGAGCCGGTCGAGATGGTCACCGGTCCGGGCAACATCTACACGACCGCCGCCAAGCGGCTTCTGCGCGGGCTGATCGGGATCGACTCCGAGGCCGGGCCGACCGAGGTGGCGATCCTGGCCGACGACAGCGCCGATGCCGGGCACGTGGCCGCTGACCTGATCAGCCAGGCCGAGCACGACCCCCTGGCGGCAGCCGTGCTGGTGACGACCAGCCTCGAACTGGCCGACGAGGTGGCCCGCCTGTTGCCGGATTACGTCGCCGCCACCAAGCACAGTCAGCGGATCACCGCAGCGCTGTCCGGGCAGCAGTCCGGGATGGTCCTGGTCGACGACCTGGACGCAGGCTTGTTGGTGGTCGACGCCTACGCCGCCGAGCACCTCGAGATCCAGACCCGTGACGCCAGCGCTGTGGCCTCGCGGGTCCGCAATGCCGGGGCGATCTTCGTCGGTCCGTGGTCGCCGGTCTCACTCGGTGACTACTGCGCTGGGTCCAACCATGTGCTGCCGACCGGTGGCTGCGCGCGGCACTCCTCCGGACTTTCCGTACAGTCGTTCCTGCGTGGCATCCATGTTGTGGACTACGACCGAGTGGCGCTGGCCGATGCGGCGGGTTACATCGACACCCTGGCGCAGGCCGAGGACCTGCCCGCGCATGCGGCGGCCGTCCGCGAGCGCGAGCGGTGAGCAACTCATTGCCGCTCCGTCCGGAGCTACGTGGCAGATCTGCGTACGGTGCACCGCAACTCGACGTCACCATCCGGCTGAACACGAATGAGAACAGTTGGCCGCTCCCCGATGGGCTTTCCCAAGCAGTGGCCCGGGCGGTGGGCGAGGTGGCCGGCGGACTCAACCGTTATCCGGATCGGGACGCCGCCGCGTTGCGTAGCGACCTCGCCGCCTACCTGGGCCACGACCTCACTGCCGCCCAGCTGTGGCCAGCCAACGGATCCAACGAGATCCTGCAGCAGCTTCTGCAAGCCTTCGGCGGTGCCGGGCGCAGCGCCCTGGGCTTCACCCCCTCGTACTCGATGCATCCGCTGATCAGCCTCAGCACCGGCACGTCATGGCACGACGGTCCTCGTGAGGCCGACTTCGGGATCGATCCGGCGCGCGCGGCGGCTGCCGTACGGGAGCACCGGCCCGACGTCGTATTCGTGACCTCGCCGAACAACCCGACCGGCACCGCAGTGAGTCTGGAGGTCATCACCGCGGTGTACGCCGAGGCGCCCGGCATGGTGATCGTGGACGAGGCGTACGCGGAGTTCGCCCGACCTGGTACGCCCAGTGCGCTCGAATTGCTCTCCGGCCGGGAGCGGCTGGTCGTTACCCGCACGATGTCCAAGGCGTTCGGGATGGCCGGCCTACGGCTGGGCTATCTCGCCGCAGATCCTGCCGTGGTCGAGGCGCTGCAACTGGTCCGGCTGCCCTATCACCTGTCGACGCTGACCCAGGTCGTGGCGCGGGTTGCACTGTCCTACCGCCATGAATTGCTGGCCACGGTCCAGAGGGTCTGCGAGCAGCGCGACCGGATTGCGGCGGCCCTACCGGAGCTTGGCCTCCGCGCCGTACCCAGTGACGCGAACTTCCTCCTGGTCGGTGGTTTCCCGGATTCCCACAAGGCGTGGCAGGTGCTGCTCGATCACGGGGTCCTGGTACGCGATCTTGAGATCGCTGGTCATCTGCGGATCACTGCCGGCACCCCCGCCGAGACCGACGCCCTGCTGGCGGCCCTGCCGGCCGTGCACGAGGCAGTACCGGAGCTGAGCAGCGATAGGGGACAATCAGCGTCATGAGCCGCAGGGCACGGATCGAGCGGGCAACCTCGGAGACCAAAGTCGTGGTCGAGGTCGACCTCGACGGCACCGGACGGGCCGATGTCACGACCGGGGTCGGGTTCTACGACCACATGCTCGCCGCCCTGGCCAAACACAGCGGCATTGACCTCACCGTGCATGCCGAGGGTGATCTGCACATCGATGCCCACCACACCGTCGAGGACGTCGCCATCGCGATCGGGCAGGCATTCGCCCAGGCGTTGGGTGACAAGGTGGGGATCACGCGCTACGGCGACGCACTCGTTCCCATGGACGAGGTGTTGGTCCAGGCCGCGGTGGACCTGTCTGGCCGCCCCTACTTCGGGCACTCCGAGCCGGAGAACATGACGCCGATGATCGGACCGGACTACCCGACCAGTCTCACCGCGCACGTCTTCCAGTCGTTCGCCTTTTCCGCTCAGATCACGCTGCACATCCGGGTGCTGCATGCCGCGGGCGATGCCCACCACATCGTCGAGGGGCAGTTCAAGGCGCTGGCCCGGGCGCTGCGCGCCGCACTGATCCTGGACCCGCGAGTAGCCGACGTCCCCAGCACCAAGGGCAGGTTGTGACCTCGACGTGACTGCCTTGCGCCCTGACCACAGTCGGTGAACTCTGGCGTCGTGCTGATCGCGGTTGGTGGATTTCTGCTCGGCGGCGCGTACTCGGTTACTCAGCTCGAGAACGACGGGGCAGCCAGCCGCCGGCGGCAACTCGTAGTTGCCGCTGTCCTGACCCTGCTCGCCCTCTACCTGGTCGTGGTCGGCATCATTCGAATTGTGCAGGAGTGACCACGCCGACGACGCGCCGGCCTCGGGTGGTGATCCTGGACTACGGCAGCGGAAACCTGCGCTCGGCGCAGCGAGCGCTCGAGCGGGTCGGGGCAGATGTGTCGGTGACGGCCGAGCTGGCCGTAGCCTTGAACTGCGACGGTCTGGCGGTGCCAGGAGTAGGCGCCTTCGCCTCGTGCATGCGTGGGCTGCACGCCATCGATGGCCCCCGGATCATCGACCGGCGGCTGGCCGGCGCACGGCCGGTCCTGGGCATCTGCGTCGGGATGCAGGTGCTCTTCGACCGCGGCGTCGAGGGCACCCAGGAGACCGATGGCTGCCGACAGTGGCCCGGAGTCGTTGATCGGTTGACGGCCCCGGTCGTACCCCACATGGGCTGGAACACCGTCGCTGCGCCGCCTGGTTCACGGCTGTTCGACGGCGTCGCGAGTGAGCGGTTCTATTTCGTACACAGTTTTGCGGCGCGCTCGTTCCCGGTCCACGACGCGGCCCCGTTTCTCCCACCGATGGTGACCTGGGCCGAGCACGGTGAACCGTTCGTTGCCGCCGTCGAGAACGGCGCCCTTTCAGCAACTCAGTTCCACCCGGAGAAGTCCGGTGATGCCGGAGCTGTGCTGCTCGAGAATTGGCTAAGCCAACTCTGAGTCCGCGGCTTTCTCTGAGCTGGTGAACCGGAAGCGCGTGCAGTCCTTCGGGAACGCGAACCAGGCGATGGCCCGTACCGGAGTCAGGACCATCAGCCCACCGCCGTCGACCCAGGAGTCCGGACCAGGTTCGTATCCGAGGTCGCGGTACTTCTTGAACGCCTCGGACAGCCGAGCCCCTAGGCCGTCGGCCGGCGCCTTGGTCGGCTCAGACCTGCCCTCGACGATCACTGTCTCGGTCCCGCTCTCCAGGTTGAGGGAGCAAGCCGGATTCGTAGCGAGGTTGCGGGCATGTTGGGTGGTGGGCGCGCCGTCGTAGAAGAAACGCCCATCCAGCCAGACCCCCCAGCGGGGCACGACATGCGGCGTGCCGTCGGCTCGCACCGTTGCCATCCAGAAGTGCTCAGCGGAGATCAGCCGCTGCTCGACGTCTGGCCAGGCGAGCAGTCCGTGCGAGGTTGTTGGAAGCCCGTATCCGTCCGGGATGACGGGCCGGTCACGGATCGGGAGTTCGGGGTCGACTGTCATGGGGCGAGACTAGGGGGACCGTCCGACATCCGGCCCTAGCCAACGCGCGTGGAGTCGGGTTCAGCGGTGCCGGTGCCGATGTCGTGCAGGTGGTGTACGACGTCGTGCACGAAGTACCGGGCGAAGGAGTCCACGGTGAACCGAGCGCCGTCGCTGCGGCGTCCGGTTCGCTGCCACTGCTCACCGTGCAGCTCGTCGAAGTGCATCGCGAGCGTCTGCGCGGCCTCCGCCAACTCCACAGCGACGGTCGCAGGATCCTGCTCGCCGTACCGATCGGAGACCGCCGTGGCGTCCTGGTCCCAGTTCTGGAACTCGGGGTCGTCCCGGGTGAGCATGAGTGCCAGCCGGTCATCGAAGCGCCGGCAGACATCACGTACATGGCAGCCGTACTCCAAGGGCGACCAGGTCGACCGGTCAGGTCGATCCCGTACATCGTCGCGATGCAAGTCGCCCTGCCAAACGGTGACGCTGCGCCGCAGCATGGCCGCGACGTCTCCGGCGGCAATGGAGTTGGTGTCCAGGCCGCACTCGTTGCACGGCCGGTCGAGCACCCACGTCCAGTCCTTGGTGTCCGCGACTATGGCCATGCTGTGACGCTAGCCGCGTGACGGGGCGGCCGACCGCCTGATTGCTCGTCAGGCCGATTACTTGCCAAGTTTGGCAGCGCGGTTGGGCTGCGGGTCATCAATCGGTCGCCAGCGGCCGTGGTGGACGACCTCGCCGGCACCACGCCGCCCGCGGCGCAGCGACGGAGACTTTCGATCCTCAATCCGGTAGCCGATCGAGATCGCACCGATCGGGACGAAGTCGTCGGGTACGCCGAACGCGGCCCGCAGTGCTGGGATGTAGTCCGGCGGAACCCCGAAGAAGCAGGCGCCCAGTGACTCGTCTACTGCGGTTTGCAGGATCAGCAAAGCGGCCATCCCGGTGTCGATGTCCCAGTAGGGGACCGGCCAACGGCTCTCGTCGCGGTCGGTCCAGCCCTTGTCCGGCTCGGCGTACCGGTCCAGGTAGGCGCTCTTGTTCGAGAAGCAGACGATCAGCAGAGGGGCGGCAATCATCCCGGTCAGCCATGAGTCGGCCTCGCCCGCCTCGGTGGTCACCGTCCAGAACAGTTGCCGGTCGACCGCCGATTCCAGGAC
>JACCUF010000329.1 GCA_013811975.1 Geodermatophilaceae bacterium
TGCTCTCCGGCGGGCAGCGCCAGCGCGTCGCCATGGGCCGAGCCATCGTGCGCCAGCCGGCGGCGTTCCTGATGGATGAACCGCTGTCCAACCTCGACGCCAAGCTGCGCGTGCAGATGCGGGCCGAGATCGCCCGGCTCCAACGCGATCTCGGCGTCACCACGTTCTACGTCACGCACGACCAGGTCGAGGCGATGACGATGGGCGACCGGGTGGCCGTCATCAAGGACGGCTACCTGCAGCAGGTCGACGCCCCGCAGAACCTCTACGAATCACCGACCAATGTGTTCGTGGCGGCGTTCATCGGCTCCCCGTCGATGAACCTGTACGACGCCGCGCTCACCGCCGATGGAGACAGCGGCGGCGTCGAGATCGGCTCGCAGCGGGTCGCCCTGTCACCCGAGACGCTCACCAAGCGGCCGGCGCTGCGCAGCTACAGCGGCCAGCACATCGTGGTCGGCATCCGGCCAGAGGACATCGAGGACGCCGCGACCGCTGCCGACGATTCCACCGACCGCCGGCTGCGGGCGACGGTCAAGTTGGTCGAGGCGCTCGGATCCGAACTCATGATTCACCTCGCCATCGATGCCAAGACGGTGAACTCAGGCGATCCCGACGCGCCCGAGGAGCTGCTCGGCGAGGGGGTGGCAAACGCCGTGGCCCGCTTCAGCCCCCGCTCGCGGGTCGGCATCGACGAGAACATCGAGATCGCTGTGGCCGCCGAGAACATGCACTTCTTCGACTCGCAGACCCACGATGCCATCTGGTCCTGATCTGGTTCGGTTCGCTCGAAGCGGTCAACCCTTCACCGAACCGGCCAGGATGCCGCGGACGAAGAACCGCTGGAGGAGGAAGAATACGGCGAGGGGCACGGCGGCCTGTAGGAACGCGCCGGCGGTGAGAAGGTGCTCGAGGCGACCGAACTCGCCGGCCTGGCCGGCGATCTTGACCGTCGCAGGCAACGCGTCGGGGTTGGCTCCCACCATGACGACGGCAACAAGATAGTCGTTCCACGTCCACAGGAACTGGAAGATTGCGAACGCGGCCAGAACGGGCACCGACAGCGGCAACACCAGCCGGTAGAAGATCTTGAAGTGGTCGGCGCCGTCGATGCGCGCTGCTTCGAACAAGTCTCGGGGCAGCGACGAGATGTAGTTGTGCAGCAAGAAGATGGCGAACGGCATGGCGAACGCGGCGTGGGTCAGCCATACCGCCGTCGTGGTGCCCGCCAAGTCGAGGTCGGGAAAGATCGTGATCGTCTTGTCGAGACCAGGGATCGTCAGGTGGGCGCCACGCACGTACATCTGTAGCAGCGGGATGAGTGCCACCTGCGTGGGAATGGCCAGCAAGGCGACGGTTGCGATGAACAGGCCTTGGCGTCCCTTGAAATCGATCCAGGCGAAGGCGTACGCGGCGAAGGCGGCGATGGCGATGGGGATGATCGTCGCCGGCAGGGCAATCGCTAGTGAGTTGACGAGGCCTACCTTGATGCCGCCCTGTGCTTCGGCGGACAGCACCTCGCGGTAGTTGCCGAGTGTGAACCCGTCGACGTTGCCCAGGAAGAGGGTCCACCAGCCGGTCGTCCGCTGGGCGTCGCGGCCGCGGAACGAGTTGACGAGCAGCCCGAGCGTTGGGACGCACCACACCAGCACGAGCAGCCAGAGCACCCATGTGGGGATGGAGCGAAGGAAGCGGTAGACAACGCCTGCGTTGCCAGGACCCGGGCGGCCGGGATCCACGATGGCTGTGGACATGGCTCAGATCCTGGCTCTCTGCATGCGCCGGATGTTCAGGTACATCACTGGGATGATGGCGACGAACAGCACGACCGCCAGCGCAGCGCCGAGGCCGTCCTTGGACTGACCGAAGGCTCTCGTGAACATCTCGTTGGCGACGACCTGGGTGTCGAAATCCCCGCTGGTGGTCACCTTGACGATGTCGAACACCTTCATCACGGTGACGATGAGTGTGGTCACGACAACTCCGATTGTGGGAGCGATCTGGGGCATGGTGACCCGCCAGAACACCTGACTCTCGGAGGCCCCGTCCATCTTGGCCGCCTCGGTCAACTCGGTCGGTACAGCCTTGATGGCGGCGGAGAGGATGACCATGGCGAAGCCGCTCTGGATCCAGATCAGCACGACCATCAGCCACATGTTGTTGAACGGACCCTCCTGCAGGAACAGAATGGTCCTGGATGAGGTCACCCCTTCCTCATTGGTCGTGAACCCACCGAGTCCCGGTCCGATGAAGCGGTAGATCAGGTAGCCGGCGACCAAAAGTAGGCCGAGTGAGATACCGGCCAGGGTGTTCTGCTTCGTGCGCAGCCCGCGCCTGACCAGCAGCACCAATCCCAGCGCCATCAGCGCCAAGGCTGCGACGGCGACGGCCTTCCCAGCGCCGGACGTGCTGATCTGTCCGAGCCACACCCACAGTGAGTTGAGCACACCGGTCTGTTCGTCCGACTCGGGCCGGGCGATGTACATGAAGCGCCAAATGATTCCGGCGCCAACGAACGAGATGGCCATCGGCAGGAAGATCAACGACTTGGCGATGTTCTCACCTTTAGAGCGATCGGCCAGCACGGCCACGCCGAGGCCGATCGCTGTGGACAGGGTGGTCACAACGACGACCCACCAGATGTTGTTGAAGATCGTGCCGCGAACCGTCGACAGCACGGCGCACGAGATCAGGAACAGCCCGATGAAGATCGGCGCCAGCGAAGCCTCGCCCTTCTCGAACGCCTGGCGCGTGCGGCGGCCGGACACGACCCCCACGATGATGCCGAGGCCAACCATTCCGATGGCGATCCAGAACAACCGGCTTGTGAGGAAGGCGCTCCAGTTGTCGAGGTTGAAGCTGTTCTTGTTGGTGAAGATGTCCTCGTAGTTGACCAAGCCGACGTTCTCACTACCGTCGTCGTTGCGAAACGACAGGTAGATCGTGCGAAGTAGCGGGATCACCAAACCGGCGGCAATGAACGTCAACGCCGGGACGAGAAAGATCCAGGACCTCGCCTTTTTGTCGATGGCGCGGCGACGGGTCGGACCGACTTCGGCCCCCAGTCCGATGCGCAGGCCGATCAGGGCGGCGGGCACGACGGTGGCGATCAGCGCCTCGCCGACGCTACCGGCGCCGAGATCGGCGCCTCCCCAGGCGCCGATCAGCCAACCGAGAGCGGCGCCGCCGATAGCACCCTTCTCGGCTCCGGCCGAGCCGCCCCGCATCATCCCGATCCCGCCGACGACGAACACCCCGATGGCCGTTCCGATCAGCAATGCTGCCCAGTCGAGGCCAGGGTGCACCGTCTCGTCGGTGGCGAAGGCGGTCAGGACACCGAAGCCGCAGAACCCGGCGACGGCCAGGGGGAGGCGGGCCAACTGCTGGCGAGGCGCGCTCAGGAGGAACATCACGGCTGCAAGGGCTGCTGCGCCGACGACAGCCCACAGCCACGGGCGAGGGCTCAGCTCGCGCAGGAGACGGTTGCCGTCGAGGAGCAGAAACACCGTGAACCCGATGACTCCGCCGAGCATCGTGTTGAAGACGGTCCAGCGCGGGTACGCCTGGTCGAAGAGCTTGTTGGCACCAATGAACAGGGCCGCAGAGATGGCGAAGGCGACGGCCACCTTCAACAGTGTCGTGACCATCGAGCCGGCGCCGACGTAGAAGCCCAGGAAGGCGAGCAGCGCAACGAGCACGGCGGCGCGGAAGGCAGCGTCGGCCGAGAACCGACGGCCCCGCATGGTCGCCTCGGCATCGCCGATCGCCACCTGCTTGGCGATCGGAGCATCTGGGGAGGCCGGCTCGGTACTGCGATCATCGGTGACGGTCATGTCCCCACCCCTCGTGCTCGGACGACGCTCCGGACGTTAGCGAACAGCGGTAATGGTGCCGGCGGCC
>JACCUF010000338.1 GCA_013811975.1 Geodermatophilaceae bacterium
CCGCAGGACCGGATCATCTAGTTCCGCAGGTCGGCGACGTACCGTGTCTTGCATGGTCGCTCCCACCGTGACGCCGACGCCTACGCGCGCGCCCCAGACCGTGGGCCTACGTATCGCCATCGTCGCGACCATCCTGCTTGCCTTCTTGATCACCGCCACCACATCGCGCTCGGGGCTGTGGTGGCGGTTCAGCACCTTCACCTACGAGGTCAACCTCCTGGCGGCTGCGTACTTCCTCTGGGCGGTGCTACGGCCGGAGGCGGCCAGGCAACTGCCGGGCCTGCGTGGAGCCGTCGTCTTGTACGTCGTGGTGGCCGGCGTGATCTGGAACGTGTACCTGACCGAGATGAGCATGGGCTACAGCCCGCAGAACATCCTGTTGCATGTGGTGAGCCCGATCCTGGTCGGCCTGGACTGGTTGCTGATCGGGCGTAGCCAGGAGCGGGTCACCTGGTGGCACCCGATTGTCTGGCTGGGCTACCCGCTGCTGTATCTGATCGCCACGCTGGTCTACCTCAACTCCGAGCGGGGCCGCTTTCTCTACTACTTCCTGGACGTGGATCAGATCGGGATGGCGGGTGTGGCCCGCAACGTGCTTCTCCTTGGGATCGGCTTCGCTGCGCTGGGCTACCTGGTGCTCGGAGCGGGCCGCCTCGCGGTCGCAGCGCGCCGTACGCCGGCCTGAGTCCGCCGCAGCGGCCGAGCCGGCCCCAGCCAGTCGCTTAAGGGGTGATGATTCCGCCGACGGGATGGTCCCCGCGGACGTTGGTGATGTTCACATCGCCGCGGACGTCCCGCATCTGACCGGGTGTCTGCCCCTGCAGTGCAGCACGACGTGCCTTGGTCTTGTGGTCGGTGCGCCAAGCCAAGAACAGGCCGCCGACCAGGAGTACCGCTGTCACGATCCAGAAAACGGTCATGACCAATCCTCCCACGGTTCGAGCCTGGCGGGTCGGTTGCGCCGATTTCGGATGCATGGCAGCGCTACCGTCGACAACGTGAGCTCCACCCGCGATTTCGCAGAGACCGCCCTGCCGTACAGCCCGCTGCTCGAACGCATCCGCGAGGCCGTCATCGGTGACGACCAGGTGATGCCTGGTCCGTACGGTCCGCGACGGGTCACCTACGCCGACTACACCGCGTCGGGGCGAGCCCTGGCCTTCGTCGAGGACTTCATCCGTGACGAGGTACTGCCGCGCTACGCCAACACCCACACCGAATCTTCCGGCACCGGCCTTCAGACCACCCGACTCCGCGAGGACGCCCGCCGCCTGATTCGCGAGTCGGTCGGCGGTACCGACGATCACGTCGTGCTGTTCACCGGGTCGGGGACGACCGGGGCGATCGACCGGCTGATCGGGGTGCTCAACCTACGGATTCCGGCAGACCTCGACGACCGCTACCGACTCAGCGAGCAGATCCCGGCGCAGCTGCGACCTGTCGTGTTCATCGGCCCGTTCGAGCACCACTCCAACGAGGTCTCCTGGCGAGAAACGATCGCCGACGTCGTGGTCATCCCCGAGGACGCCGACGGCCACATCGACATCGACGCGCTCGAACGCCAGCTGGCCGCGTACGAGACCCGGCCGCTGAAGATCGGCTCGTTCTCCGCGGCCTCGAACGTGACCGGCATCGTCACCAACACCTGCCGGATCGCTGACACGTTGCACCGCTACGGCGCTTTGTCCTTCTGGGACTTCGCCGCAGCCGCACCGTACGTCGATCTCGCGATGGACCCGGACTGCCCGGACCATCCTGCGGCGCATAAAGACGCGATCTTCCTGTCGCCCCACAAGTTCATCGGCGGTGTGGGGACGCCGGGAGTGCTGGTAGCGCGACGGGAACTGTTCGCGAACCGAGTCCCGGTCGTACCCGGCGGCGGCACGGTCGCCTATGTCAATCCGAGCGAGCACCGCTACCTCAGCGACATCGAGCATCGTGAGGAGGGCGGCACCCCGGCGATCGTCGAATCGATCCGCGCCGGCCTGGTCTTCCAACTCAAGGGCGCGGTCGGCACCGGCGTCATCCGTGCCTACGAGGAGCACCACCTCAGCCGCGTGGTCGGATCGTGGCGGCAGAACCCGAACATCGAGATCCTCGGCAACCTCGATGCGCAGCGATTGTCGATCGTGTCCTTCGTCGTACGCCGCCCCGCTGGCCGCTATCTCCATCACAACTTCGTCGTCGCTCTGCTCAACGACCTGTTCGGTATCCAGTCCCGGGGCGGTTGCTCGTGTGCTGGTCCGTACGGGCACCGGCTGCTTGGCATCGACCTGGAGCGGTCACGGGAGTTCGAACGCGAGATCTCATCCGGCTGCGAGGGGATCAAACCCGGCTGGGTACGGGTCAACTTCAACTACTTCATCAGCGACTCGGTGCTGGACTACATCGTCGCCGCAGTGCATCTCGTTGCCGC
>JACCUF010000339.1 GCA_013811975.1 Geodermatophilaceae bacterium
GGATGGCCGCGACCACCGGCAGGTACGTCGCGAGGAACTCGTCAACCAGATCGCGTTGTACGACGAAGCGCGGGTAAGCCGTACACCGCTGCTTGCCGTACTCGAAGCCCTTCTTCATGTGCGCGGCGAGGCCGTCCCAGTCTGAGAACTCCCAGATGCCCCAAGCGTTGAGGCCTTCCTGCTCCAGCATGTGCCGCTTGCCCGTGTCCAGCAGCGCGGCCGCGACCTTGCCGCCATTGGACCGCCCGCCGACGAACGCGAGTGCGCCGATCGCGGGCGAGCGTACAAGTACGGCCGAGAGCTCCTGCCCGCCACCGGAGACCAGCTCCGCGGGCAGTCCTTCGCGGGCCATCAACGCGTGCGCCAGGGTGAGGCAGGCGGCACCACCCTGGGACGGCGTCTTCGCGATCACCGCGTTGCCGGCCAGTAGTTGGACCAGCTCGGAGTGCACGAGCACCGACATCGGGTAGTTCCAGCTGGCGATGTTGCTCACCGGCCCGGGCAGCGGCGTACGGCCAGCCAGCATCGAGTCGATCTCCTCGACGTACCAGCGCACTCCGGAAAGCGCCCGGTCGACATCGGCGCAGGCCAGCTGCCACGGTTTCCCGATCTCCCAGCACAGCAGCAGCGCGAGATCTTCGCGGGCGTCGGTCATCGCGTCGACGGCTGCCGTGACCTTCGTTTTGCGCTCGGCCAGTGGAACCGCACCCCACTCGGCATGCGCGTCGGCTGCGTACCGGACCGCCTCGCTGGCCTGCTCGGGGTTCAGTGTGGGCAGCCCGATCAGATCGCTGCCGTCCACCGGACTGATCAGCATTTCCGGGGTCCCGATCTGCTGCCAGGACCCACCGACGAGGTTGTGCAAGACCTCGTCTCCGAACGCTTCGGGCGCCCGCTTCGAGGCTCGAGTCAGTACTGCGGACCACTCGGTGCCGGGTTTCACGTGCAGGGCCATGGTGCCAAGCCTGCCAGGGTCAGCGTCGCCGCGTCGGTGGCTCGCCCTGGTCCAACGCCTCCTGGGCAGCCACCCGGTCGTAGGCGCACAGGGAGGTGACGTCCTCGGCCGCCGGAGTCACGGCCGGCGGCTCGGCTCCGGGATCTACCGGCTCCGTTGTCGTGGGGGACGGCTTCGGAGTGGTCGGGGGCGCCGGTTCGCCGTTGGCGACCGGATCGGCCAACGCCGTCGCGACGAAGTCTCGGATCACGTCGTAGTCCGGGTAGGCCGGAAGGATGACGGTGTTGTCGAAGACCAGAGAACGGATCTCGGCGTCCTTGACGAGCACCCCGAGGTCAACGAAGTCGGGTAGCACCGAACGCGGGATGTCGGTCAGGACGATGTCGGGTGCCGTCGCTGCGATGTCCTGGTACCGGCTCAGGAGGGTGAACGGGTCAGCGGCGCTGATGATGGCATCCATCGCGCACCGCTGCCGGGCCATCCGGGAATAGTCGGACAGGCCGTACCTGCCCCGCGCGTACCAGACCGCATCATTGCCTTGGAGCAGTTGGGAAGGTCCGGGGCTCAGATAAGCGTCGGGTCGGATTCCCGCGCTGTCGTCGCCGCCGACCGGGACCCACTCGTTCACGTTGACCCTGATCCCACCGAGGATGTCGACCAGCGTGCGGAACCCGTCCAGATTGATCAGCAGGTAATAGTCGATCGTCAGGCCGAGCGCTTCACCGACACCAAGCTTGAGGACATCCGCGCCCAGATTGTCCGTCGGTCCGAGGATTCCCGGGTGCTCGATCGGCACGTTGTCGTACACCGCGTTGAGCAGCCCGGCGGACTCAGAACTGCCCTCGAAACCGTCGGGGTAGGCATCCCGCAGTGGCCCCTCCGGAAAGGGCAAGTTCTCCAGGTTGCGAGGAAGGCTGAGCAGGGTCGTCGCCCCGCTCTTGGTGTCGGTGCTGGCGACGATGACCGTGTCGGTACGGATTCCTTCCCTCGTGGGTAGGCCGTCGCCGCCGAGCAGCAGGACGTTGACCCGCTCCTTGTCGCCGAATGGATTGCCCGGCTCCTGGGACGGGACGGTCGCGCTCTGCCCGTCGTCGGCGAAGATCTCATCGAGCGTGTCGCGGGCCAGAAAGGCCGCATTGGCAGCAGCCGCGGCCGGCAGCGCGATGCCAAGGCTCAGCACCGCCATCAGCACAGCGCCGAGCAGCCGTTGTCCGGCCCGCATCCCCCGCGGTCGCAGCAGTACGTGCCCGGTCAGGATCACCGCGACCCAGCCCAGGCCCAGGACTACCGCAGCGATCCCGAGCAGCGCCAGGGCATTGCCGTCGACGAGCATCCGCAACAGCTTGCGCTGGTCTCCTCGGATCAGCCAGACGGCAACGCCGACCACGCTCAGGAACACGGTCAGGGTGAACAGCCCGAGTGCGCGCCGGCCGGCAATCAGATAAGCCAGTCCGGGGATCAGCGCCCCGAGCACGCTGAGAGTCAAGAATCGACCGATGCCCGGTTGTTCGCGGAGGCGATGTCGGGGACCGGATGAGCCGCAGCGAGGATCGAGGCGCGAAGGTAGCGGACGGGTACGGACCGGCTCCGAGCGCCGGCTGCTGTCCGACGCGGGTCCTCGACCCGGCGGAGTCGGCTGCCGGCTGCCGAGGGCGGCCGGACTCTGGCTTGGGGCGGCCGGTCTCTGGCTTGGGGAGGTCGGTCCTGGGCTTGCGGAGGTCGGTCTCTGGTCGGGGGACGGCGGTCGCTGGACGGGAGACGGCGGCGGTAGTGGCCGCTGCACACGGGTCCACGGCAACGGTGCGGTGTCCCTACCCATGACTCACCCCCCTTCTCCGATCCCAGCTCACCCCGTCTTTGGGACCTGTGCCTGTCCATCGTGGCACTGGACCGGTACACGCGCACGGCCTCCATGATCG
>JACCUF010000393.1 GCA_013811975.1 Geodermatophilaceae bacterium
ACCTGCCCCCTGGTGACCAAGGTGCACAAGGAAGCGACCCGATTTGCCCGTGACGGTTACCAGATCCTGCTCATCGGGCACCGCGGACACGAAGAGGTCGAAGGGACCTCCGGCGAAGCGCCGGAGCACATCCAGGTCGTCGACGGACCCGAGGATGTCGCCAATGTGACCGTACGAGACCCCGAGCGCGTGGTCTGGCTGTCCCAGACCACTCTGTCGGTGGACGAGACCCTGGAGACCGTCGATCAGCTCAAGGAGCGCTTTCCCAGGCTGTCCGCACCGCCCAGTGACGACATTTGTTATGCCACCCAGAACCGGCAGCAGGCGGTCAAGCAGATGGCCGGCGACTGCGACCTGGTCCTTGTCGTCGGCTCCACGAACTCGTCGAACTCAGTACGGCTGGTGGAGGTAGCCCTCGATGCCGGAGCCCGCGCCTCGTATCTTGTCGACTTCGCAGACGAGATCGATCCGGCATGGCTCGAGGGCGTACGGACGGTCGGCCTGACCAGCGGCGCATCGGTACCCGAGATGCTCGTGCAGCAGGTCCTGGGCTGGCTGGCTCAGCGCGGGTACGCCGATGTCGAACGAGTCGTGGCGGCCGAGGAGAAGGTCGTCTTCGCGCTGCCGCACGAGCTCAAGCGGAGCATGGCAACAGCCGCCGCCGACGACCGGCGAGGATTCCCCTCCGCCTCGATCGCCCGGACTTCACCGGTGCCGGATGATCCGGTAGCCGCAGACGACTAGGGCGATGGCAGTGGCAATGCCCATCGCGGGAAAGCCGCGCACCAGAACCGAGGCGAGCACGGTCGGGCTGAGGCTCAGCGTGGGCGCCAGCACGATCTCTAGCACTGCGACGAAGGCGAAAACCAGGGGCGGGGCTAGGACAACAGTCACCACGTCGTGGCGACGTACCATGAGTCCAGCTAGCAGAGTGGATCCGGACAGGGCCAGGAGCGTCAGGGTCGCAAGCCCGACCCCGAGAAGCGACTCGAGCGTGGCAACGGCGAGTGTGACCACGAAGACAAGCCCGACGGCAGCCAGCCCGGTCAGTGTGAAGTGCCTAGCCGGCTGATCGGGTGCCCGGGCCGAACCGCTCATGGCGACCGAACTGGCCCCGACAGTCACCGGTACCTCCTCGGACTCGACTGCTCTTCTCGGCCGGGCGGATCGAAGGCCGGGCGGCCTCGCACAGCCTACGGTCCCGACAATTCGGGTCGGGTGAACCGTGGGTCCGACGCGGTACGCGGCGCACGCGCAGCGCGATCATCACCTAGCCTGGCCCGACGGAACTGGTCGTCGGCCAGCCCACGAATCGGGGTCTTGATCTCGACGGGACCCGTCATCGGGCTGTCATTCACGCCCAGTTCGCTGAATCTACGAGCGGAGACCAACACGTTGCGCTCGTAGGAGCCAACCGTCTCGTTGTAGTGGCCGACGGCGCTGCCCAACGCCGAGCCCAGCTTGGCCAGATGTTGCGAGAAACGGACGAGACGCCCGTGCAGAGTCCGCCCCAGTTCGAGCACTTCGGCCGTATTCGCGGCCAGCACCTCCTGACGCCAGGTGTGGGCCACCGTCCGCAACAGCGCCAGCAAGGTCGCAGGGGTCGCGATGACGACGTCGCGGGTGAAGCCGTACTCCAGCAAGCCAGGCTCGGTTTCAAGCGCAGCGGCCAAGAAGGCATCAGAGGGCAGGAACAAGACAACGAACTCCGGTGTACCGGACACATGCCGGAGATAGTCGCGAGTGGCGAGATTGTCGATGTGTTGGCGCAGCTGTCGCGCGTGCGCGGCCATGCCGAGGCGTCGTCCGGCTTCGTCCTTGGCGTGCACCGCATCGAGGAAGGCGGCCAGCGGCACCTTGGCATCGAGGATGATCTGCCGACCGGCCGTGAGCTGGATGAGCATGTCCGGGCGATGGCAGCCCTCGGTGTCGGTGACGGTGGGCTGCTCGAGGAAGTCGCAGTGCGCCAGCATCCCAGACAGCTCGACGACCCGGCGCAACTGCATCTCTCCCCACTGGCCTCGCACGTGGGGGGTGCGCAGTGCCGTGACGAGTGCGACAGTTTCGGCCCGTAGAGCCTGCGAAGTCTCACCCATCTGAGCAACCTGGGCCCGAAGCTCGCCGTGCGCCTGGGCCCGGTCACGGTCGAGGGCGATCAGGTGATCGTGCAACCGGTCAAGCGCCTGTGCGGTGTCCTCACCTGTCCAGGGGGGATCGGACCTGTTGCGTCGCAGCAGGATCCAAGCAAACAGACCAGCGACTCCGAGCCCGAGCACGACGCCGATCACCAATGTGGTGGGATCCATACCGACGAGCCTGCCCGAGGGGTACGACATTCCTGGTATTCACCACGCGGCAAGCTCAGGCTTGGCCCGGGATTCATGGTCGAGCAGCCAGCCCTTGGGGCCCAGGCCGTACCGGAAGCCGTGCAAGGCACCGTTCGCCGAGATCACCCGATGGCATGGGACGAACAACGCCGCCGCGTTCCGCGAACACGCGCTGGCCGCTGCACGTACGGCTGTCGGCCGACCGCACCGTGCGGCGAAGCCTCCGTAAGTAAGCGTCGTACCGGCCGGCACGTCCCGCAGGACATCCCACGCGTGGCTGATGAATGGCCCACTGGACTGCCGTACCGGGATGTCGTCGATGGCGTTCACGTAGCCGTTCATGTAGCGCCCTACGGCGCGGCTTATCCGGCCGAGATCTGCACAGGCGTCGATCGTCCGCGGACGCAGCGCTGGGGCCATCACCGCGACAAGCGAGTCCAGATCAGTCGTCCATCCGCTGGCGTACACGGTGTCACCCTGCGCCAGGACGGTGAAGGCGCCCACTGGAGTGTCGGTCGTCCAGCTGCGCATCACGCGGTTCTCCTCACGGCCGGCAGTGCCGGCCCAGCGTAGGTTTCGGGCTTTCGGCTTGGTCGGGAAGCTCGGTCGGCGGTCTGCTGCACCCAGAGGTGCATGACCGCGTACGAGCGCCAGGGTCGCCACGAGAGCGCGCGGTCGTTGGCAGCGCGCTCTCCGATCGGGGCCACGGCGACCTGATCCGAGTCGCACCGACCTGATCC
Source organism: Geodermatophilaceae bacterium (assembly GCA_013811975.1). GTDB lineage: Bacteria > Actinomycetota > Actinomycetes > Mycobacteriales > Geodermatophilaceae > JACCQS01. Next base: position 3,068 of record JACCUF010000393.1, read on the forward strand.
TTCGCCGGCCAGCGCGTCCAGGGCCCGGCGCAAGATCAGGTCGCCGCCGAGGAACACGTCGGGGTCCGAGAGCCCGCGCATGGCCACGTAGGCCGCCGTCCACGGGCCGATCCCCCGCAGCCGCTGGAGTCCCTCGACGGCTTCCCTGCGGTCCACACCGATCGCCAGACAGATCGAGCCCTCAGCCAGCGCGCCGGCGAGATCGTGCAGCGTGCGCTGTCTGGCGTTCGTCATCCCCAGGCCGGACAGATCTGCACCCGCGATCGCCTCAGGTCTTGGAAAGATATGCGTCAGACCGCTATCGGGTGTGGTTAGTGACGTGCCCAGAGTTCTGACCAGTCGTGACGTCAGGGTCATCGCGCCCGCGATAGACACCTGCTGCCCGATCACGGCGCGAACGGCCAGCTCGGCGGCATCGGCAGCCCCTGGTACCCGCAGCCCCGGACGCCTGGCGATCAATGGCCCGAGGACCGGGTCAGCGCGCAGCGCATCGTGGACGGCGATCGGGTCGCTGTCCGCATCCAGGATCCGTCGGCAGCTAGCGACTGCAGCGGGCAGGTCACGGACATCATCCAGTCGCAGCACGCACTGGGTGAATGTCTCCTGCGGAGTGAGTTCGACCGTTGCCGGCCCGTGCGCGAGATCCAGCACCCGCCGGTAGGTGCCCCCGACGACCTCTTCGACCTCGCGCACCTGATGTCCGGCGAAGAACGCAAGCAAGGCTGCCTGGTCGTAGGGAGCCCGATGGGCCAACCGGAGGCTGATCACCCCTGGTGCGGTGCGTGCGGTACGGCTTCCCGAGCGGAGCTCGCCCGGGGTACGCGCGAAGATCGCGCGAACGGTCTCGTTGAACTGCCGAATGCTGCGAAACCCGGCGGCGAAGGTCACGTCCGCGAAGGACATCTCGGTTGTCTCGATCAGCACCCGCGCTGTCTGAGCGCGTTGCGCCCGGGCCAGGCCCAACGCGCCGACCCCGAGTTCGGCCACGAGCAGACGGTGCAGGTGTCGTTCGGAATAACCGAGGACGGCGGCGAGTCCAGGAACACCGACCCGATCGACGGTGCCATCAGCGATCAGCCGCATTGCCCGGCCGACGGCGTCGGCGCGGACATTCCACTCCGGTGATCCCGGTGCCGCATCGGGGCGACAGCGACGGCATGCGCGAAAACCAGCGGCCTGGGCTGCTGCCGCCACAGGGTAGTAGGAAACATTGTGCGGCAAAGGGGTACGCGCCGGGCAGCTGGGACGGCAGTAGATCCCGGTGGTGTGCACGCCGACGAAGAACCAGCCGTCGAAACGGCCATCCCGGCTGCTCACCGCGCGATAGCAGCGCTCGGAGTCCAGACCTTGATCGGTGAGCATGGCGCCGACTATGCCATCGCAGGACGTGTGTCACTAGCGGGAATCGGACGCCAAGGTTGGGCCCGTGTGGACTGTCCCGCATTGTCAGAAGGCGCCCTTCAGTCGAACCTATCGACTCAAGGACGCCTTGAGCCAAACAGCGGCGAGCCACCGCCGTACCCTGGCACCTCGTGAGTTTGACCATCGGCATCGTCGGGCTGCCCAACGTCGGCAAGTCCACGCTGTTCAACGCTTTGACGAAGAACGACGTCCTTGCGGCGAACTACCCGTTCGCGACCATCGAGCCCAACGTCGGTGTGGTCGGTGTCCCCGATGAGCGGCTGCCCGTACTCGCGAACCTGCACGACAGCGCGAAGGTGGTTCCTGCGGCGGTCTCGTTCGTCGACATCGCTGGAATCGTTCGTGGAGCAAGCGAGGGACAGGGGCTGGGCAACAAGTTCCTGGCTCACATCCGCGAGGCCAGCGCGATCTGTCAGGTGATCCGGGTCTTCTCCGACGACGATGTGGCCCATGTCGACGGGCGGGTCTCCCCGGAGGGTGACATCGAGACGATCAACACCGAACTGATCCTGGCCGACCTGCAGACCCTCGAGAAGGCGATCCCGCGGTTGGAGAAGGAGGGCCGGCTGGCAAAGGACCGCCGTACCGTGCTGGATGCCGCGACCGAGGCCGTTGCGATCCTCGACGGGGGTGAGGTGCTCTACGGTTCCACGGTCGACCTGGACGTCTTGGCCGAGCTCTCTCTGCTCACCGCCAAGCCGTTCCTGTACGTCTTCAACGTCGACGAGGATGAACTTGCCGATCCCGCGGTCATCGGCGAACTGCGTGCCCTGGTCGCCCCGGCCGAGGCAATCGTTCTGGACGCCAAGGTCGAGGCCGAGTTGGCAGAGCTTCCCGACGAGGAGGCAGCGGAATTGCTCTCAGCCGTGGGTCAGGATGAGCCCGGGCTGCACCAACTCGCTCGGATCGGCTTCGACACCCTTGGCTTGCAGACCTATCTAACGGCCGGCCCGAAGGAGTCCCGCGCCTGGACCATCCCCAAGGGTGCAACCGCACCGGAGGCCGCCGGGGTCATCCACTCGGACTTCCAGCGCGGATTCATCAAAGCCGAGATCGTGTCCTACGACGACCTCGTCGCGGCCGGATCGATGGCCGAGGCCAAGGCTCGCGGCCGGGTACGGATGGAGGGCAAGGACTACCGGATGGCCGACGGCGACGTTGT
>JACCUF010000397.1 GCA_013811975.1 Geodermatophilaceae bacterium
TGGCGGCGCGGGTGAACTCAGCGATCTCGTACCGGTTGCAGGTGAACGGATCCAGCGCCGTCGGGAACGGGAGTCCGCCGGGCAGCAGCTTCTCGCCTACCGGGTCGCGCAGCGACTGCATGGTCGGCTCGTCCGGGGTCGTCCGATATGGGACGGGAAGCGCAGCCACCGGTACGTCGACCGCGGCGGTCACCTCGGCCAGCAGCGGAAGCATCGTCTCCGGACCACGAGCACAGTTCAGCCCGACCACATCCGCGCCGTTGTCGGCCAGGGCGCGGCAGACCTCGGCGACCGTGCCACCGTCGCGCATGTCAGGGTCCTTGTGCGGAACGAGCATGATGACCGACGGCAGTCCCGATTCCTTGATCACGTCGAGGGCGATCTGGGCTTCTCCGGCCCAGCTGATCGTCTCGGCGATGATGAAGTCGGCTCCGGCTTCGACTGCCCAGCCGATCTGCTCGGTGAAGATCGACCGGACCTGGTCATGGGTGGCTGAGTCAGCCGGGTCGTAGACGTTGGTGTTGCAGACGTTGCCGGCCAGCAGTGCGCCATGCCGGCGGGCCACAGCCTTGGCCAGCTCGAGGGCCTGTCGGTTCATCGGCTCGAGGAGGTCCTCGGCGCCGATCAGGCGCAGCTTCTCCCGGTGGGCGTAGTAGGTGAACGCCTCGACCACATCAGAACCGGCGTGCACGAACTCCTCGTGCAGTGCGGTGACCTGCTCCGGGTGGTCGAGCACCACCTTGGGTACGAACGCCCCGGCCTGGAGGTAGCCCCGGCGCTCCAGTTCGAAGAGGTACCCCTCGGCGCAGATGACCGGACCGGCCGCGAGCCGATCGAGCAGTCCAACGGTGGAGGGGGAGGCGGGCACGGCGGGCGAGGCGGTCATATCAGCTCCACGAGAAACGGATGTAGGTACGGACTTGCTGGGACGAAGCGGCGTACGCGCTGAGTCCGGACGATGTGCTCGGTGCTTGCCCGACTCGGCGAGAGAGTGCACACTGCGACGATCAGTGTTGCCGCAAGGGCAACAGCGTTTCACAATGAACGGGGACCGTAACATGGCTCAGCCGACGCCCACAACGCCTCGAGCACCTGAGCCGACCGCCGCGACCCCGAGGACGAACGCGCCGTTCACCTCGACGTCCGAACGACCGATCGCTGCGGTGCAACGCGCGCTGGCAGTCCTCGATTGCCTGGCCGCCGAGCCTGCCGATCTGGGTACCAACGAGATCGCCCGCCGGGTCGGCAGCAACGCCAGCTCGGTGTCGCGATTGTTGGCCACCCTGGCCCGCCAGGAGTACGTCCGTCGCATCCCGAGCACCGGCCGGTACCGCCTCGGGTTGCGGCTGGTCGAACTCGGACAGTCCGCCCTGGCTCGGGTGGATCTACGCGAGGTCGCCCGCCCGCACTTACTCGCCCTGACCGCTGCCAGCGGCGAGACCGCAACCCTGTCGGTGCCCGGGGAGGCGACCCCGATGACGGTGGATTTCGTGCAGAGCCCGTCCTCGGTGCGCAGCGTCGCCCAGCTGGGTCGCCCGGCTGTGCCGCATGCGACCGCCACAGGCAAGGTGTTCCTGGCCTACCGAGACGTCAAGCGAGAGCCCTACGGCGAGCACGCCGGCATCCGGCCAGGTGAGTACGCCGATCGCGCCCTGGTTGCCTACACCCGCCGGACGATCACCAACCCGCGAGACCTTGCCGAGGAACTCGCCGGCGTCCGTGCGCACGGATTCGCCCAGGCGCTGGGGGAGCGGGAGATCGAGTTGAACGCCATCGCCGTACCGGTCCTTGCCGCCGGTGGGGAACTGGTGGCGATGCTCGGACTGCAGGGGCCGGCCAGCCGGTTCGATCTCGGTGCCATGCACGCGGTCCTGGACCGGCTGCGCGAGCACGGCCAGCAATTGGCCGTGCACGTCGCTCCGGCGCACTGACAGCCCTCCGCGCTGCCGGTCTGAGCCAGCCGGTCGCGGCGCTGTAGCACTCGGTTGTAGCGTCCGCCCCATGCGCATCACGCTGGCCCAACTCGCTCCCACGCTGGGCGATGTTTCGGCCAACCTCGCCCGCTCGACTGAGGTGCTCTCAGACGTCGCTGATGGCACCGATCTGGTGGTCTTCCCCGAGCTGTTCCTGACCGGCTATTCGATCGGCAGCGTCGAGGACGACGTGTCGCTCTATCCCGATGATGCACGGCTCCGGCAGATGTCCAAGGCCTCTGGCAAGGCCGGTGTGATCATGGGCTTCGTCGAAGCCGAGCGGCGGGGGCTGTTCACGTACAACAGCGCGGGCTACTACCAGAACGGTGTACCGCGACACGTGCACCGAAAGCTGTACCTGCCGACGTACTCCATCTTCGAGGAGCGCAAACACTTCACGCCAGGCCCGTCACTGCAGGCCTTCCAGATGCCTGAGGGACATCGGGGCGCGATCCTGATCTGCAACGACGCCTGGCAGCCGCAGCTAGCTTTTCTCGCCACCCAGGATGGGGCCTACATCCTCTTCGTGCCTACGGCGAGTGCACAGAGCACCTTTCCCGAGCACTACGACTCCCAGACGTACTGGATGGACATCACCCGGTTCTACGCCCGGATGTTCCAGGTCTTCGTCGTCTTCGTGAACCGTGTCGGCACCGAGGGCGAGTTGCACTTCTGGGGCGGCTCGCACGTGGTCGACCCGTGGGGTGAGGTCGTGGCCCAGGCCAAGCAGGACATCGAGGAGGTGCTGACGGTGGAGATCGACCTGGCTCAGGTGGCCCGCCGTCGAAGGGCCATTCCGCTGGTCAAGGAGGCCAGGCTCGGGCTGATCCGCCGGGAGGTGGACCGGCTGCTCCGCGAGGACGGCGACCTCTGACAGCGAACGGGGCCCCTGTTACGGGGGCCCCGTTCGGTCGTCAGGTCGTCGAAGTGATCAGTCCAGGAAGCCGTTGTCCTCCAGGAACTGGGTCGCGACGTCCTCCTCGGTCTCGCCGTCGTTGTCAACGGCGGAGTTCAGCGCGGTGATCACCTCGCTGGTGATCGCCTCGGAGATCGGCGCCATGATCTCGGCGATCGCCGGGAACTCGTCGAGGGTCTCCTGCCGCAGGGTGAGAGCGGCGTTGTACTTGACGAAGAACTCCTCGTCGTCCTCGAGCACGACCAGCTCGTTGGACAGGATGCGCCCGTCGGTCGAGAAGACCTCGCCGAAGTTGCAGGTGTCGCCGACCTGGGTGTAGATGAGACCGAGATCGAGTTCGACTACCTCGGAGAACTCGAAGCCGTAGGCCTCCTCCAGACCCGGGAGGCCGTCGTCGCGGTTGATGAACTCACTCGCCGCGCACACCGTCCCATCCGCTTCGTTCTCCTGGATGTAGGCCGCAGCATCGCTCATCGTCGCCAGGCTGTTCTCCTCGGCGAACTCAGAGGTGACCGCGATTCGGTAGGTGTCCTCCATCGGTGCCTGTGGCAGCCAGGCGATCTCGTTCTCCATATCGGCCTCGGCCACCGCGGCGAACAGGTCCTCGGGCACGTCCTCGGTCGTATTGCCGAGAATGTTCACCCAGCCGGTGCCGGTGTACTCCCAGTACATGTCGATCTCGCCGGCTTCGAGGGCCTCGCGCACGGTGGCGCTTCCCGAAAGTGACGAGTCGTCGATGGTGGCGCCGGCATTCGCCAACGCTTGTGCGGTGATCTGGGCAAGCACCTTGGACTCAGTGAACTCCTTGGCACCGACAGTCAGCTCCGCGCCCTCGAGACTCGCAGCGTCTCCGCCGCCGTCTCCGCCGCCACCACCGCCACCGCCGGCGGAGTCGTCACCGCATCCGCTGACCAGCAAGGCCAGCGCGGCGCCCATTGCCGCCGCAGTCCGCATCTTCCTCGTGATCGCCATTGCCTGGTCCTTCTTCCTGTCGGTGGGTATGTCAGCGAACTTGCTACAGGCCTTTGGGCCTTAGTACGTCCTCGGCGATACCGGCGAGGTAATCGATGAGCAACGCCAGGACGGCGGTCAGTAGAGCGCCGGTGATCTGCACGGTGATGCGGTTGGTGGACAGTCCGGCCACGATTATGCGCCCGAGGCCACCTGCGTTGATGTACGCGGCAAGGGTCGCCGTACCGACGTTGATGACCAGAGCGGTCCGGACACCGGCCAGAATGATCGGAACGGAGAGTGGGAGTTCGATCCTGCTGAGTACCCCGAACTTGCCGATCCCCATCCCGCGCCCGGCCTCGAGGATGCTCTCGTCCACCTGCTGCAGACCGACCATCGTGTTGCGTAGCACCGGAAGCACGGCGTAGGCGACCAGAGCGATGATCGCCGCGGTGACTCCGATGTCGATGTCGATGAAACTCAGTGCACCGACTCCCATCAGCGCCAGCAGGCCGATCGTCGGGACCGCTTGGCCGATGTTGGCCAGGGTCAACAGCACACCGCGGTAGGACCCGGTGAACGGCCGGGTCAGTAGCACTCCCAGCGGGATCGCGATGAGGATGACCAGGACGGTCGATATCGCGGTCAGTCGAAGGTGTTCCAGGAGCGCCGCGGTGATGTTGCCGGCGTTCAAGGCGCGCTGCTCGATAGTGTCCAATTCCTGGTTGGAGACGTACAGATAGAGGCCGGCACAAACCAACGCCAGGAATATCGGCATGAACACGTAGCTGCCCACGCTGCGGCGCTCCCGGCGGACCGGTGCAATCGGAGCTTGCGGGGCGGCGGCGAGGTCCGGTGCGCCGGGCGCGGCAGAACTGGTCATCGTTATCGACCCACCTGCGCGGCCTCGTCGACCGTGTCGTCCTCATCGAGGCCTACCCGGGCCCGGGCCCTGGCATCGGTGCGCATGGTGCGGATCGCCTCGGTGATGCTGTCGATGTCCACGATGCCCTGGTACTCACCGCTCGCGTTCACCACGATCGCCACGCTGTAGTTGGCGGTGATCAGCTCGTTCAGTGCGTCGTTGAGGGTGGCCTGCGGCTCGACGATCGCCTCCGGTGCGAGCCCGATCTGGTCCAAGGGACGGTTCTCGTCACGCTGCAGGTCTGGCGCGCTGACCCAGCGTCGGGGCTTTCGCTGCTCGTCGAGCACCAGCGCGAAACCCTTGTCCGAGGCCCGCAGGACATCCAGTACCCGGGAAGGTTGTTCACCGAGTTGAACGGTGGGCCACTGGCTGAGCTGGATGTCGCGGACCCGGCTGAGGTTCAGCCGCTTGAGGGATGCCCCACGGCCGATGAAGTCGGCGACGAAGTCGTTGGCCGGCGCGGTGAGGATCTGCTCGGGGGTGTCGTACTGAGCGATCCGCGAGCCTTCCTGCAGGATCGCGATCCGGTCGCCCATCTTGATCGCTTCGTCGATGTCGTGGGTGACGAAGACGATCGTCTTGCGAACCTCGGCCTGCAGCCGGAGGAACTCGTTCTGCAGCCGGTCCCGAGTGATCGGGTCAATCGCGCCGAACGGTTCATCCATGAGCATGACGGCCGGGTCACCGCTCAGTGCCCGAGCCACCCCGACCCGTTGGCGCTGACCACCGGAGAGCTGCTTGGGATAACGGTTGCGGTAGGTCTCCGGAGCCATGCTGACTGTCTGCAGCAGTTCGTCGATCCGGGCGTCGATCTTCTTGGCATCCCAGCCGAGCAGTTTGGGGACGGTCGCGATGTTCTGCGCGATCGTCATGTGCGGGAAGAGCCCGATCTGCTGGATGACATAGCCGATCTTGCGGCGCAGCTGGTCGGGATCAGCTTTGGTGACGTCCTCACCGTCCAGGATGATCCGACCCGACGTCGGCTCGATGATCCGGTTGATCATCTTCATCGTGGTGGTCTTCCCGCAACCGGAGGGGCCGACCAGGATGACGATCTCCCCCTCGGGGATCTCCAGCGTCAGGTTGTCGACAGCCGGCTTGGGCTCCTTGGGATACTGCTTGCCCAGGCCCTCCAGCTTGATCATCGTCCTGCCTGGCGCCGTTGCGGCGGATGAGGCGGTGCTGGTCTGTTCGGTCATTGAATCCCTCGCGAGGTCGTCAGTTTGCCCAGCACGGCCAGCAGGGTGTCGAACAGAATGGCCACAACGATGACCCCCAGCATGCCGCTCACCACCAGGTTGATCGCCGCCGGTGAACCCACCCGGGCGAGGCCGTCGAAAATGAAAGTTCCGTAGCCTGGGCCGTCCACGATCGCGCCGACCGCGGCGATGCCGACCAGGACCAGCGCGGTCACCCGTACGCCGGTGACGATGACCGGCCACGCCAACGGCAACTCGATCCGCACGAGGCGCTGGGTCCGGCCCATCCCCATACCCTTCGCGGATTCGACTGTTGCCTGGTCCACTTCACGCAGCCCGGTGATCGTGTTGCGCACGACCGGGAGCAAGCCGTACATCGTCAGCGCCACGATCACAGGCGGCGCGCCGATGCCCATGATCGGGATCATCAGGATGAACAGCGCGAAAGAAGGAATGGTCAGGAACGAACCGGTCACAGCCAGGGCGATCTCCCGTGGGCGCTCGGTTCGGTACGTCGTGACTCCGATGAACACGCCGATCGCTGTCGACAGGAGCACCGAGATGCCGACCAGATACATGTGTTCCAGGCCGACCTCGATCAGGTCGTCGTAACGACGGCCGAGGAAATCGAAGAACTCGCTCACAAACTGGCCAAGGTCTGGTCTCTCACGTTTCGAGGTCTCCCAACGAACGCCACCTCACGAGTCGCGAAGCTTCGCCCCGGTCGGAATCGAGGGCGCAGGCAGGCATCGGGTCACCGTCGCAGAGGGGTGCCGTGAGCGCAATCCACATAACCTTTCCGTGACCGTTAGTTGCCGACAGGGCAACGCCACCACCTGCGCCCTCGGCTCTGCAAGGCGGCCGGGACGTCCATACTACGCGATCCGCAAGTGCGGACCTGACTCGGCTCGTTGTAGTGGAACCGCCCCACGGATTGCCTTGAATAACCGTAGATGCGGACATATCGTCTGACTCGTGCCCACCAGTTATCGGATCAGCGAGGCAGCGACCGTCCTCGGCGTCAGCGACGACACGGTCCGGCGCTGGATCGACAGCGACCGGCTCAGTGTTGACAACACCAGCGGCGGTCCGGCCAGAGTCGACGGCGCGGTCTTGGCCCAACTTGCCCGGGAATTGCGGGAGGCACCGGATGCCGGGGCACCGCGGATGGAGTCGGCTCGCAACCGGCTGGCCGGCATCGTCACCCGGGTCGTACGCGACACCGTCATGGCGCAGGTGGACATGCAGTGCGGGCCATACCGCCTGGTTTCGCTGATGTCCCGTGAGGCCGCCGACGAACTCGGGCTCGAAGCCGGCAGCCGGGCCGTAGCTGCAGTCAAGGCGACCAACGTGATCGTCGAGGTCCCGTGAACCTGACCGTCCGTCAACTGCTCGCGGTTGTGGCGGCCTTGTTCCTCGCTCTCACCGCTTGCGGCGGCGGCAAGGACGTGCCCGCGGCGGACTCCACCGGCGAGGAGTCGTCGGCCGCCGCGCCTTCCGAGAACACTCTCTCCGGGCCCTTGACCGTATTCGCGGGTGCCTCGCTCACTGACGTCTTCACCGAACTCGCGGAGCTGTTCACGGCTGACCATCCCGACGTCGAGGTGACCTTCAACTTCGGTCCCAGCTCGGGCTTGGCCACTCAGATCAACCAGGGCGCGCCCGCTGACGTCTTCGCGTCGGCGAACACCAGCCAGATGGACGTGGTGACCCAGGACGGAAGTGCTGCGGGCGAGCCGACGGTCTTCACCGAGAACGTCCTGCAGATCGCCGTGCCAGCGGGCAATCCAGCCAACATCGCCGACCTGGCCGACTTCGCGAACCCGGATCTGACGCTGGCCATCTGTGCCCCCCGGGTCCCGTGCGGCGCGGCCGCGGAGACCGTTTTCGCTGCCGCTGGCATCACACCATCGGTGGACTCCTTGGAGGAGGATGTCCGCGCCGCGCTGACCAAGGTCGAACTCGGCGAGGTCGATGCGACTCTTGTCTACGTCACAGACGTCATCGCCGCCGGAGACTCCGTCGAGGGGATCGACTTCCCGGAGACCGAGGAGGCGGTCAATGCCTACCCGATCGTGACGTTGGCCGCCGCGCCGAACCCTGATGCGGCGCAAGCGTGGGTCGAGTTCATCCTGTCCGATGTCGGCGCTGCAGCGCTCGAGACAGCTGGCTTCCGCTCGCCGTGAGCGATCCCGACCTGCTCGAGAGAGGCCTGCGTCCGACTTCCGCTACTGGATCGAGGTGGCGGCGTCGAACGCCGAAGGTGGTCTCGTCCCAGCGGACCGGGGCAAAGATTCCGTTGGCCCTGCTGATCCCCGCCATCGTCGGGATCGCATTCCTGGTCCTGCCGATGGTCGGCCTGCTGATCCGCGCTCCGTGGTCAGAGTTGCTCGTACGACTCGCCGAGCCGGAAGTTGGTCAGGCACTGCGGCTCTCGGTGTTCACGGCGACCCTGGCGACCCTGGCGTCAATGGTCTTGGGGATCCCGATCGCCTGGGTGCTCGCCCGCAGCGCCATCCGTGGCCGCTCCATCCTGCGCGCCCTGGTGACCGTCCCGCTGGTCCTTCCGCCAGTCGTGGGCGGGGTCGCACTGTTCCTCGTCCTCGGGCGCCGCGGAATCATCGGGGCGTGGCTCTACGACACCTTCGGTTTCTCGTTGCCGTTCACCACCACCGCGGTCGTGATCGCCGAAACCTTCGTGGCCATGCCGTTTCTCGTCATCAGCGTGGAGGGTGCGCTGCGAGCAGCCGACGCGCGGTTCGAGGATGCCGCAGCGACTCTGGGAGCCAACGGGTGGTCGACGTTTCGCCGGGTCACCCTGCCGTTGGTCGCTCCGGGAATCGCCGCCGGTGCCGTGCTGTGCTGGGCGCGGGCCCTGGGCGAGTTCGGCGCGACGATCACCTTCGCCGGGAATTTCCCCGGGACGACGCAGACGATGCCGCTGGCGGTCTACCTCGCCCTGCAGAACGATCCCGAGGCCGCGATCGTGTTGAGCCTGGTGCTGCTCGTGGTGTCCCTGGCCACGCTCACGCTGCTGCGCGAACGCTGGCTGACCCGGGCCCGATGATGTGGGTGCGGTTGGGCGCGTCTGACCTCGGGCGTGCGCGGTGAGCCTGGGCGCGGCCTTCGCCGTACAGCGAGGTTCCCTGCATCTCGAAGTGGACCTGGCCGTCGAACCCGGGCGGGTACTTGTGCTGTTGGGCCCCAACGGTGCCGGTAAGTCGACCGTCCTTCGGGTGCTGGCGGGACTGTTGGCACCGGACTCCGGCCGGGTCGCGCTCGGCGACCTAGTGCTCGACGAACCCGCGGCGGGCCAGCATGTGCGGCCCTACGATCGGCCCGTCGGGATGGTCTTCCAGGACTATCTCTTGTTCCCGCATCTGTCCACAGTGGACAACATTGCCTTTGGGCTGCGGTCCCGGCGAGTACCCAGGGCACAGGCTCGTGATTGCGCGCTCGGATGGCTGGATCGGGTCGGACTGATCGAATACGCGAAGGCAAAGCCAAGCAATCTCTCCGGCGGTCAGTCTCAGCGGGTGGCCCTTGCCCGGGCCCTTATCGGCAGCCCTGAGTTGCTGCTGCTCGACGAACCACTGGCCGCGCTGGATGCCCGTACCAAGTTGGAGGTACGCGCGGACCTGCGCCGTCATCTCGCTGAGTACGCCGGCGCGACGATCGTTGTCTCGCACGACCCGATCGATGCCATGGCCCTTGCCGACGAGGTGGCTGTGATCGAGCACGGCCGAGTCGTACAGTCCGGGCCGCCGGCAGAGGTGGCCCGCCGACCGCGTACCGACTACGTGGCCAGATTGATCGGGTTGTCGTTGCTGTCCGGTACGGGAGAGGGGACGCAGGTGCGGCTGGACTCCGGTGTCTCGGTCGCCGTCGCCGAGGCCGCCCACGGATCGGTCTACGTAGCCATCCGTCCCGAGGCAGTGGCGATCTATCCGACCCAACCGCACGGCAGTCCGCGCAACGTCTGGCCGGCCCGGGTGGCTTCCGCGACACCGTACGGTTCGGCGGTCCGCTGTGATCTGGTCGGACCGGTGCCGCTCACGGCCGATCTCACCGCGACGGCCTTCGCCGAACTCGGGTTGGCTCCGGGGAGCGAGGTCTGGGCGACGGTCAAGGCACACGAGGTAGAGGTCTATGCGCGCTGACGAGACTGGGGCGAAGGCGCTAAGGGTCGCGGGCCTGGTGCTCGCTGCCGGCGCCGGCCGACGGTACGGGATGCCCAAAGCGCTTGTGCCCTACGAGGGGAGCCTGCTCGTGGAGCGCGCATGCCGGCTGATCGCTGAGGTCTGTGACCCGGTCGTCGTGGTACTGGGTGCAGCCGCTGACGAGGTCAGGTCCCGAGCCGAACTCGGCGATGCGGAGGTGGTACTGAATGCTGACTGGGACACCGGAATGGCCTCATCGCTGCGCACCGGGCTGGCCTGGATGGGCGCACTTTCTGGCGGGTCGCCGGCCAGCCGCCAAGGTGGCGGGGTGGTGCCGGGCATCATCGACGCGGTACTCGTGCATCTGGTGGATCTCCCGGGGATGACGGTGGCCGCCGTCCGACGACTGGCTCGCGCTGCCTCCCCGAATGTGTTGGCGGTGGCCAGCTATGCCGGCGTACGAGGACATCCGGTACTACTCGGGCGTACGCATTGGGCCGGCGTGGCCGAGACCGCAACCGGTGACGAGGGCGCCCGCGGCTATCTGGCCTCGCACGAGGTCATCGAGATCGAGTGCGCCGACGTGGCCGATCCCGCCGACCTGGACTACCCCCCGACCTGATTCAGGGGACCACCTCTACCCTTCCCGTGATGGGAAGCTGCGCGGCTACATTTGGTTGGTGACCGAGCCCTCCCCAGCACCCGTTCGAGCCGCCATCAGTACGGAGCCGATCTCGGTCGCCGAGCACGAGGACCTCGTGTCCAGGTCAGGAGCCGGCGCGGTGGTTGCCTTCGGTGGCGTCGTACGCGACCACGACCACGGGCGCGGTGTGACCCAACTGGAATACGTCGGGCATCCCTCCGCTGAAGAGCTGATGGCCGAGATCGCCGGGGAGATCGCTGCGCTGCCGAAGGTGCACGCGGTGGCGATCTCACATCGGATCGGCGTGCTCGGTGTCGGGGACGTGGCCCTTGCCGCCGCGGTCAGCGCGGCGCACCGTGGCGAGGCCTTCGACGCCTGCCGGCAGCTGGTCGAAGAGGTCAAGGCCCGACTGCCGATCTGGAAGCGCCAGGTCTTCGCCGACGGCGACGAGGAATGGGTCGCCGCCCCCTAGGCGGACAAGCGGTGGATCAAGCTGTGGGTCAAGCTGTGGGTCAGCGGGCGGGGATTCCGGCTGTTCCGGCAGTGCCGTCGTCGTCCCGGTCAGCGTCGGCGGCTTCCTCGGCGTCGACCTTTGCCTCGTCGGCAGTCCCCTCGTACTCCAACGCCTGGTTGCCGTACGCCTCGCCCACGGCCTGTTCGGTCCGTCCCCAGAAGCGGGCGATCGAACGACGCAGTTCGGTGAACAGTCCCAACGGGAGTCCTAACGCTTGGGCCTAGCCGCCGGCGAAGGGCGGGAGGACATCGACCGAACTGCCGGGTGGCAGAGCGGCATCGTGGTCGGATCGGTTCACGCCGTCGACCAGGAACGAACAGACTCCCAGAACCTTGGCCAGGCCCGGACCATGCCGCTCACTGGCGTCGGCGATCAGCTCGGCGAGATTGTCCGCCTCGACCGTTTCCGTCGCAGAGCCGGCGGCTGCGCGGGCGGCGGCGAAGTAGTTGACCGTCACCCCGCGGAACTCCGTCGCCGAGCTCAACGCAGTCAGCCGCCGATGGCCGACATGGGCCGTACCGGCTGCAGGAACGTCGGGTCGTCGATGCCGTGCCCGGGCAGCTTCGTCCACATCGCGGCCCGCCAGCGATCGGCGATCACCTCGTCGCTGGACCCGTCGCGCAGCGCCGTACGAAGGTCGGATTCCTCCCGGGCGAACAGGCAGTTGCGAATCTGGCCGTCGGCGGTGAGCCGGGTGCGGTCGCAGGTCCCGCAGAAGGCGCGGGTCACCGAGGCGATGATCCCGACCTTGGCCGGGCCGCCGTTGACGAGCCAGGTCTCGGCCGGTGCGCTACCGCGGTGCGCCGGGTCAGGGGTCAGGATCACCGCAGCCTGCAGCTTCTCGAGGATCTCCTCCGCGGTGATCATCTGATCGCGCTTCCACTCGTGCTGGGCAT
>JACCUF010000407.1 GCA_013811975.1 Geodermatophilaceae bacterium
GCAACGACGAGCACCTGGCCAGCCTGGCCGATCGCGTCGGTGAGCACCTGGACGGTCTCGACGGGGTCCTGCACTCGATCGGGTTCGCCCCGCAGAACGCGCTCGGGGATGCATTCACCGAGACACCATGGAGTGATGTGTCCACGGCCGTACAGATCTCGACCTGGTCCTTCGCCGCGTTGACGCACGCCTGCCGGCCGATGTTCGGTGAGAAGGCCTCGGTTGTCGGTCTCACCTTCGATGCGTCGCGGGCCTGGCCGGTGTACGGCTGGATGGGAGTAGCAAAGGCCGGTCTCGAGTCCACCGCACGGTACCTGGCCCGCGAACTGGGCCCAGACGGCATCCGAGTCAACCTCGTCGCTGCTGGTCCACTTCGGACCATGGCGATGAAGTCCATCCCGGGATCGGAACAGTTCGAGACGGCATGGGCGCAACGAGCCCCGCTGGGATGGGACGTCAACGACAACGGTCCCGCCGGGAAGGCCTGCGCTGCACTTCTTTCTGACTGGTTCAGTGCGACTACAGGGGAGATCGTGCACGTCGACGGGGGTTACCACGCCATCGGCGCCTGATCAGCGAGCGGTGCCGTACGAGGACGACGATGGCAACGCCGTGCTTCTGCTGTCCTTCGGCGGTCCGGAGGGTCCCGACGATGTTCTGCCGTTCCTGGAGAACGTGACCCGCGGACGCGGCATCCCACGCGAGCGGCTGCTGTCCGTGGCCGAGCACTACCAGCACTTCGGCGGGGTCAGCCCGATCAACGAACAGAACCGCAAGCTGCGCAAGGCGATCGAGGACGAGATGTCCTCGCGTGGACGGCCGTTACCGGTCTACTGGGGCAATCGCAACTGGGAGCCCTACGTCGAGGACGTGGTTGCCCGAATGGCCGCAGACGGGGTCAGCCGGGCGTTCGCGTTCGCCACGTCGGCGTACTCCTCGGCCTCGGGCTGCCGGCAGTACCACGAAGACCTTGCGCGGGCTCGACAAGCGACCGGGCCGACCGCACCGGCGATCGAGAAACTGCCGCACTTCTTCGACCACCCGGGCTTTATTGCTGCGAATGCTGATGCCCTGCGCGCGGCGTTGGCTCGGTTACCGGCCGGTCTGGCTGATCTGGCCCGAATCGTGGCGACCGCGCACAGCATTCCAGTCTCGATGGCGAGGGCCGCCGGGCCACAAGGGGGCCTGTACGAGCATCAGCTCGGAGTGACAGCCCGGGCCGTTGTGGATGCCGTCGACCCTGGCCGTCCGGTCGACCTGGTCTGGCAGAGCCGAAGCGGACCACCGCAGATGCCCTGGCTCGAGCCCGACATCAACGACCATCTCGTCCGGCTAGCCAGCGAGGGTGTTCCGGCGGTCGTCGTCTGTCCTGTCGGGTTCGTCAGCGACCATGTCGAGGTTCTCTGGGACCTGGATAACGAAGCTCGCCACACGGCGCACAGCCACGGCCTGGTCTTGGAGCGAGCGGGAACCGCCGGGACTCATCCGTCCTTCGTGGCGATGATCGGCGAGCTCATCGAGGACCGATGGGTCGGCGGACCGCGACGACTGGGAACCAGCTGCCCGCCGACTTGTTGCCTGGCTGCCTGAGCGCGGCAGGTCAAGGGCTTCAGCGGTCGACCTTGCGCCGCACGGGGATCGCGCTGTAGGCGGTCATGAGGGCTTCGCGGACCGCGACCGCCAACGGGCACAGCGCGGCATCGCGGCGAAGGGCACCGTAGGTGCTTATTGCCCCACCGGGCGCATCAGTTCCGGCTAGTTCGAGGATCGCCGACAGCTGGGCGGACCGAGTGGCCAACGCTGCTGCCGAAGGCTCGTGGTCGGGAGGCAGGGAGATGGTCTGTGCGCGGTGACGAAGCGACTCCACGCCTGGATTCCATCGTGCCAAGTCGAGGTCGTCGAGCGCGTCGGTGGCCGCGAGTACGGCCAGCCGAAGTGCACCCGCGGCCTGGGAGATCGTCTGCTGCTCGCCGGGAGTCGCCCCGACCGGCACTGCATCGGTCAGCTCCCGGGCCAGCCATCCCCCGGCGGCGGCGCAATCATCATCGGGCAGGAAGGCTAGGCCCGAACCAACCACGAGTTGCTCTGCCCGGGTGGCTGCCGCGGGCAGGCCGGGTAGGCCCGGAACGCCGCGAATGTCCCCCGGAACGGGAAGGACCAGACGCAAGGGCGACCCGCCTGAGGATCGCAGGGCGCTCAAGGCCCACCCGACCGGCGCCGGTTCAGGATGATCCGGCAGGCTCCGGATCGTGCTGATCCCTGCGTCGTGGATGGCAGACACCGCCGCGTCATAGGACACCGCTCCACGCAACCAGGAGTTGGCCCAGGCAGTGAGAGCACCGCCGCTCAGGACGTTTGAGCGGCCAGCCGAAGCCGGGAGCATGCCTGGCTGGCGGGGGGTAGGCGGCACCGGTCGACTGTAATGGTCGGGCCCGACGCAACCCGTGCGCGCGCTCACCTGACGTTGCGGTGGTTGGATGTGGGCATGTCGTCCTGGGTCATCTGGCTGATCGCCGCCGGCGTACTCGCCGGGGCCGAGTTGCTCACGCTCGACTTCGTGCTTCTGATGCTCGCCGGTGGGGCCCTCGGTGGCATGGCCGTGGCCGCGATCGGTTTACCGGTCGGAATCCAGCTGGTCGCCTTCGTGATCGTGGCCCTCGGGTTGCTCGTCTTCGTACGGCCATTGGCCAAACGTCAGCTCATGTCGCGTACGGCGCAGCAGATCGATGGCGCCGAAACCTACGTCGGGAAGGTCGCTGTCGTCACCCAACGGGTGGATCACATGGACGGCCGGATCCGGTTCGGGGCCGACGACTGGAGCGCGGTATCGCAGTCTCGGGGGGAGACCTACGAGGTGGGCAGCAGCGTCAGAGTCATGCAGATCCGTGGGGCCACAGCGGTCGTCGCGGAATCGCACGAGTAGTACGTCCCTGGGAGGGAACCCTTCGTGGAGTTGCTCATCGCACTGGCGGTCATCGCCATCTTCGTCGTCATCGTGGTGGCTCGCAGCATCAAGATCGTTCCGCAGGCACAGGCGGCCGTCGTGGAACGGCTCGGCCGGTACAGCCGGACACTGTCGCCGGGGCTGGCCCTCCTGGTGCCCTTCGTCGACCGGGTCCGGGCCACGATCGACCTGCGCGAACAGGTGATCTCCTTTCCCCCACAGCCGGTGATCACCGCCGACAACCTCCAGGTCGGCATCGACACCGTCGTGTACTTCCAGGTCACCGAACCTCGACTGGCCGTATACGGCATCTCGAACTACATCCACGGCATGGAACAGCTGACCACCACCACGCTTCGTAACGTCGTCGGCGGGCTGAACCTCGAGGGCGCACTGACCGGCCGGGACGGGATCAACTCCCAGCTCCGTACGGTCCTCGACGGCACCACCGGGCCTTGGGGGTTGCGGGTGGCCAGGGTCGAGATCAAGGCCATCGAACCTCCGCTGTCCATTCAGGACTCGATGGAGAAGCAGATGCGCGCCGACCGTGACAAGCGCGCCGTCATCCTGACCGCGGAGGGTCAGCGGGAGTCGTCGATCAAGATGGCCGAAGGTCAGAAGGTGGCTCAGATCCTCTCCGCCGAAGGCGAGAAGCAGGCGGTCATCCTGAGTGCCGAGGCTGAACGACAGAGCCAGATCCTGCGCGCCGAGGGTGAGCGTGCCGCGCAGTTCCTCACCGCCCAGGGCCAAGCCAAGGCCATCGAGACTGTTTTCGAGGCGATTCACCGCGGCAAGCCCGACTCAGGCCTGCTCGCCTACCAGTACCTGCAGACCCTCCCGCAGATCGCCCAGGGCGATGCGAACAAGGTATGGATCGTGCCGAGTGAGTTCAGCCGGGCATTGGACGGCCTGGCCACGATGACGGGGGGCGAAACCAAGAAATCGTGGATGGACGTCGAGCCCGGATCCGACGATGAGTCTGGACCGGCCGCGCAGAAGATCGACACCGAAGGCTGGTTCGATTCGAATCTTCCGCCGGCCGCGGAGCAGCCCGAGGCGAAGTTCGAACTCAGCCAGTCCATCGATCCTGGTCTTCCGCTTCCAAGGATGCGCCCAGCAACCGGCGGTTCTGGACCCGGCGGCGCTTCCGCGTTGCCCCCGCCGGTCGCGCCTTCCTCCGCCGGCCCGCCGCCGGGAGAGGGCGGACAGGGCGGCGCCGACGACCGGTCAGGACGACCACCATCTGACGCGCCGCAGTCCTGGCCACCCCCCGGCGAGCCGGGTCAGCAGTAATCTGCTGCAATGCGGTCTATCTGGCGGGGAGCGGTCTCCTTCGGTCTGGTCAGCATCGGCGTGCGGATGTACTCCGCGACCGAGGACAAAGACGTCCGCTTTCACCAGGTCCACCGTGAGGACGGCGGGCGGATCAAGTACAAGCGGGTGTGTTCCATCGACGGTGAGGAGGTGGCCTACGCCGACATAGCCAAGGGTTTCGAACTGCCCGATGGTCAACTTGTGATCCTGACCGACGAAGATCTCGACGACATGCCACTGGGTACCAAGCACTCGATCGATGTGATCGAGTTCGTGCCCGGTGATCAGATCGATCCGATCCTGTACGAGAAGACCTACTACCTCGAGCCCGACACCGGACCGGCGGTACGTCCGTACGTGCTGCTTCGCGAGGCACTGGAGAAGTCCGGGCGGATGGCGCTCACCAAGATCGCCATCCGGCAGCGTGAGGCGTTGGCCGCCATCCGGGTACGCGACGGCGTGCTGGTGCTGCACACGATGCGCTGGCCGGACGAGATTCGGAACGCCGAATTCGGCTTCCTGGACGAGGACATCACGGTTCGTCCGCAGGAACTCAAGATGGCCGACTCACTGATCGAGTCGATGGTGGCCGACTTCGATCCGGACGAGTTCAGCGACGACTACCGCGAAGCAATGACCGCGCTGATCGAGACCAAACAGGCCGGCGGTGAGGTGCACACCCCCGAGCCGGAGGTCGAGGAGGACAGCGGCGGTCAGGTCGTCGACCTGATGAGCGCGCTCCGGGCCAGCGTCGCCCGAGCCAAGGGCACCGCAGCGCCGGCGAAGTCGACCAGATCCGGCGGCGGCAAAGCCGTCGACGACGAGGACGACGCCGGGTCGACACCACCCAGGCGTCAGAGCGCCGCCACCAAGGCTGCGCCGGCCAAGAAGGCGGCAACGAAGAAGACGGCCACCACCAAGGCCACGCCGGCCAAGAAGAAGGCGACCGCCCAGCAGGCCGCGCCCAAGGCTGACAAAAGGGCGCCGGCGAAAAAGGCCGCAGCCAGCACCCAGCGCCGCCGTTCGGCCTAGCCAAGCCAGGCGCTATGCCTTCCCCGGATCGGCTGGCGACCTATCGCCGCAAGCGGCGAGCCGACCGTACGCCGGAGCCGATCCCGGATCAGCACGACGACAGCGCTGAACACGGCTCGGTGTTCGTGATCCAGGAGCACCACGCGCGGCGACTGCACTGGGACCTGCGCCTGGAACGCGACGGTGTGCTGGCCTCCTGGGCGGTGCCTCGCGGCCTGCCCGCCGTGCCCGGTGAGTCCCGGCTGGCGGTGCACACCGAGGACCACCCCATGGAGTACCTCACCTTCCATGGCGAGATCCCGGCGGGGGAGTACGGCGGCGGCTCGATGACCGTCTACGACACCGGCACCTATGTCACCGAGAAGTGGGACGAGCGGCACGTCATCGTCGACCTGTCCGGCGAGAAGATCACCGGCCGGTATGCGCTGTTCCCGGTCGAGGGCGACAAGCAGTGGAACATCCGTCGCCTGGATCCACCGAGTGATCCCGACTATGTCGCGGTCCCCGACCGGATCGAGCCGATGATGGCCGTCCCGGGTGAGTTGCCCTTTGCCCGCGAGGACGCGACGTGGGCCTATGAGATGAAGTGGGACGGCGTCCGGGCGATCGGCACTGTCGAGGGAACCGCGCTGTCGCTGCGCTCACGCAGGGGCAGCGACATCACCTCCACCTATCCGGAACTGGGTGGTTTGGGGATCGCCATGGGTGCTCTCGATGTCGTGCTGGACGGGGAGGTCGTCCGCTTGGGTGCCGATGGGCGGCCGGACTTCGGAGCCCTGCAGCACCGGATGCACGTGACCGATGTGAGTCGAGCCCGGAAGCTGGCCGAGTCCGCGCCCGTGACCTACCTGATCTTCGATCTGCTCCACGTCGCCGGCCGCTCGGCGATCGGACTTCCCTACGAACAGCGCCGCGCGCTGCTGGCCGACGTCGTACCGGAGGGTCCGCGATGGCAGGTGACGCCGTGGTGGTCCGGTGGCGGCGCGGACGTCCTGGCGGCGAGCCGCGAGTACCGGCTCGAGGGGATCCTGGCCAAGAAGCTGGACTCGACGTACCGACCGGGCCAGCGAAGTCCGCTGTGGCGCAAGGTGAAAAACGTCCGTGCCCAGTCGGCGGTGATCGGCGGCTGGCTGTCCGGGGCGGGACGTCGCGCGGGCGGAATCGGGTCGATCCTGCTCGGGATTCCCGAGGGCAATGGTCTGCGGTTCATCGGGAGCGTCGGCACTGGGCTGACCGATCAGATGCTCGACGACCTGGGTCGGGCGCTGCGCGGGCATAGTCGCAAGACCTCGCCGTTCAACGAGGCGATCCCCCCCACGACCGGGAAGAAGCCGCACTGGGTCGAGCCCATGCTCGTTGCCGAGGTGTCCTACGCGGAGTGGGGCTCTGCGGGTCGGCTGCGCCACCCGGTCTGGCGCGGTCTGCGCGACGACCTGAATCCCGAGGACGTCGTGGACGAGTCCGAGTAGTCAGCCCGTCAGATCGGGGCGCGCCAGGGTGTCCACGGCAGAATGCAGGACATGTCCGGTCAGCAGAAGGTGCGGGTCCGGGTGGGCGAGCGCACCCTTGCGGTGACCAACCTGCAGAAGATCCTCTACCCGGAGATCGGCTGGTCCAAGGCCGACGTGATCGATTACTACGCGACGGTCGGCCCGACGATGCTCCCGTACGTCAAGGGTCGGCCGGTCACCTTCAAGCGCTATCCCGACGGCGTCGAGGGACCCTCGTTCTTCGAGAAGAACACCGCCCGCAATGCCCCAGATTGGGTTGCCCACGCAGTGTTGCCGGCCACCCGCAGCACGAAGGACCGCATCGAACTCGATTACGCGATTCTCGACGACCTCCCGAGCATTGTCTGGGCAGCCAACCTGGCGGCGCTGGAGTTCCATGTCCCGCAGTGGCGCGTCGGGGCCAAGAAGCAGCCGCTGGCACCGGACCTGCTGGTCTTCGATCTCGATCCCGGGCCACCGGCGACGATCGTGGAGTGCACGCGGGTCGCACTCCTGGTTCGCGAGGTCCTGGCCGAGGACCGGCTCATCGCGTACGCCAAGACATCGGGCTCCAAGGGAATGCAGCTCTACGTCGGGGTACGGGTTCGTGACCCGGACCGGACCAGCGGCTACGCCAGAGCGCTGGCCGAACGACTGGCAGCCGAGCATCCGGACCTGATCGTCTCCCGGATGGCCAAGGAACTCCGCCCGGGCAAGGTCTTCATCGACTGGAGCCAGAACAATCCGGCCAAGACGACTGTGGCGCCCTACTCGCTGCGCGCCCGACCCGAACCGACGGTCTCCACGCCGATCAGCTGGGACGAGGTCGAGGGCTGCGGGTCAGCCGGTGACCTGCGGTTCCTTGCCTCTGACGTCCTGGCCCGCATCGAGCGATACGGCGACCTCTTCGACGGGTTGCTGACGAAGAAATCTGCTGTTCCTCAGTTGCTGGCCGATCAGTAGAAGAAAATTGTCCCCATCGGCTGAACGGTCGCGTCCGCGCAGCCGTATCTAGTCGTCCGTACCTTCACGACTGGAGGCATCATGCTCGGAAAGCTCGCAAAGACCATCGCCGTCACGGCATTCGCAGGTGGATCGGTACTGGCTCAGCGCCGGTACCGCGTCAGCGGCCCCATACTTGTGCGCGAGGGCCGCCAACCGGTGAGATCTGGTGACTCCTGGGGCGTCGACGATCAGCGGTTGCGCTGCCTGCGAGTCTTTACGCTCCTTGATCAGCTGGTGTCCGAGGGGGGACTTGAACCCCCACGCCCGTTAAAGGGCACTAGCACCTCAAGCTAGCGCGTCTGCCATTCCGCCACCCGGACCACATGCACCTAGCGAACAGGTGCAGCGAGCAACGATACCGAAGGCGCGCGGAGGCCGACTGGCGCCCGGTGGTAGGAAAGACTCATGGCAACGGTGCCCCAGTCCCAGACCGCGCGAGACGAGGTCGTAGAGCTCTGCTCCGACCTGATCCGCATCGACACGACGAACACCGGAGATACCGAGACCAGTGCCGGCGAGCGGGTGGCCGCGGAGTACGTCGCTGGCAAGCTCGACGAGATCGGGCTGGAGACGACGATCCTCGAGTCCACCAAGAACCGGGCCAGCGTCGTGGCCAGGATCGCCGGGCAGGACAGGTCGCGGGATGCGCTGCTGATCCACGGCCACCTCGATGTCGTGCCGGCCGAACCGGCCGAGTGGAGAGTGCACCCGTTCTCCGGCGAGGAGCGCGACGGCTACCTCTGGGGTCGCGGCGCGGTCGACATGAAAGACATGGACGCGATGACGCTGGCTGTCGTACGGCAGTGGCACAGCGAGGGGTACGTGCCACCTCGCGACATCGTGCTCGCCTTCGTGGCCGACGAGGAGGCCGGCGGCAGGCTCGGCGCCCGCTGGCTGGTCGACAACCATGCGGATCTCTTCGAGGGCTGCACCGAGGCGATCAGCGAGGTCGGTGGCTTCAGCCTCACAGTCCGCGACGACCTACGACTCTATCTGATCCAGACCGCCGAGAAGGGTCTGGGCTGGATGCGGCTGCGGGCGACCGGCCGCCCTGGGCACGGTTCGATGGTGCATGAGGACAATGCCGTCACCCGGCTCTGCGAGGCGGTGACCAAACTCGGTCGCCACCAGTTCCCGATCACGATGACCAAGACCGTGCGGCAGTTCCTGGACGCGATCAGCGAGGCGTACGGGATCGAATTCGACCTGGACGACCTCGACGCGACCCTGGCCAAGCTGGGCAGCCTGGCGAACTTCATCGGGGCCACCCTGCGCAACACCGCCAACCCGACGATGCTGGACGCGGGCTACAAGGCCAACGTCATTCCCAGCTCCGCCAGCGCGGTCGTGGACGGGCGGTTCCTGCCTGGACAGGAGGAGGAGTTCGAACGCCAGCTCGACGAGATCCTCGGGCCGGACATCAGCCGGGCGTGGATAGTCAAGGACCAGGCCCTGGAGACCGCTTTCGACGGGCCGCTGGTCGAGCAGATGGTAGCCGCGCTGCGTGCCGAAGATCCCTACGCCCGGCCGGTGCCGTTCACCATGTCCGGGGGCACTGACGCCAAGTCCTTCGAGCGGCTCGGGATGCGCTGCTTCGGGTTCTCGCCGTTGTTACTGCCGCCCGACCTGGACTTCGCCGGTCTCTTCCACGGTATCGACGAGCGGGTGCCCATCGAAGGACTGCGCTTCGGCGTTCGCGTTCTCGACCGGTTCCTGCGGGCCAGTTGATG
>JACCUF010000423.1 GCA_013811975.1 Geodermatophilaceae bacterium
AGCTCGGCGCCTCCCTCATCGAGGAGCTCGCTCGAATACCCAGTGACGCCGAGGCCGCCTCCGAGTTCCGCTACCGAAACCCGGTGATCGAGACGGATACCTTGTACGTCGCCGTGAGCCAGTCCGGCGAGACCGCCGACACGCTCCTCGCCGTACAGGAGATCAAACGCAAGGGTGGCCGCGTGATCGGGCTGATCAACGTGGTGGGCTCCGCCATCGCGCGCGAGTGTGACGGCGGGATATACCTGCACGCCGGCCCCGAGGTTGCTGTCGCCTCCACGAAGGCGTTGACGAACATGGCCATCGGGTTCGCTCTCCTTGCCTTGCAGCTGGGTCGGGTGCGCGACCTGTCGATCAGCGACGGCAAGCGCATCATCGCCGGTCTGCGCCGCATTCCTGCTCAGCTCGACCACCTGTTGGCGACCGAGGAAGACCTTGCGGTGCTCGCCGGGCCGCTGGCGGATGCGGAGAGTCTCTTCTTCATCGGTCGGGTGCGCGGCTTCCCGGTGGCCCGTGAGGGTGCCCAGAAGTTCAAAGAGATCTCCTACCGGCACGCCGAGGCGTACCAGACGAGCGAGCTGAAACATGGCCCGCTCGCTCTCATCAGCCAGCAGGTGCCAACGGTGGCGATCGTGCCGTTGGATGAGCTGACGGATCGCAATGTCGCCGCGTTGCACGAGATTGCCGCGCGCAAGGGCCCCCTCGTGGTGGTCACCCATGCCGACGTCGACCTGGGATCTCTCGAAGCCGTGCGGGTCGACGTACCGAAGAACGAGACCGAGCTCGACCCGATCCTGCTGACCGTCCCCCTTCAGCTGCTCGCCTATCACGCCGCGAGCAAGCTGGGTCTCGACGTAGACAAGCCGCGCAACCTCGCCAAGTCCGTCACCGTCGAGTGAGTTCGGTCGTCCGGGAGTTGATCTGCGCGAACCCGGACCGCATCTCGTCGCGCATGTCGTCCATGCGCCGTTCCAGCTCGCGGGGTGATGACTCGTCGGCCATGCGACCCCTCCCTAGCCCCATATCGGTGAGGGCGGTATCGTTTGCGAGCCGTCGGGGGATTGCCCGTAGGTCGGGCGTATCGGACCCCCCCGGGCGCTCCTTGACACATTGCGGGAGGATGCCCACGTGTTCTTCGACGACTGCCCCCGGTTCTGTGACACCAGCGCGACCGCCGCGTCGCTGGCCCGGTTGAACCTGCGCCACGAGGCGATGATCGAGCCGAACCGCGACATCCTGTCCGGGGCGCGGGTACTCGATCTCGCCAGCCACGACGGGCGCTGGTCGTTCGCAGCACACAGGGCGGGCGCGACGCACGTGACCGGAGTCGAGGCGCGGCGTCCCCTGGTGCAGGCGGCCCGCAGCAACTTCGCTGAGTACGGGGTGCCGTCGGACCGCTACAAGTTCGTGCGCGGCGACCTGTTCGAGGTGCTGGCCCGCCGCAAGTTCGACGTTGACGTGGTGATGTGTCTGGGGTTCCTCTACCACACGCTGCGCTACGGCGAACTGCTGAGCGGCATCATGCGAACCGGGGCGCGGTGGCTGCTACTGGACACGAAGGTCACCACGGACACCGAGCCGCGCATCTGGGTCAACGTCAACCGCACAGGTGTGCAGAGCCACGCCGCGAAGGATGACATGTCGCACCGTCGGCAAGCGATCGCGGGTTGGCCGTCGGTGCCGGCGCTGCGGCTGATGCTCGACGTGTACGACTTCGACGTCGAGGGCGAGTACGACTGGGCCGGTCGGTTGGAGTCGCGCCCCGACCTGACCAAGGCAGCGGCTGCGTATGCCACGGGGAACCGGGTGACGTTCCGCTGCCGCACGCGTTAGTGTGGTGCGCCTGAGATTCGTGGGATATATCGGGCGAGGGAGTTGAGGATCTCTTCGGCGGTCTTAGTCCAGACGAATGGTTTCGGGTCTTCGTTCCAGGTCTTGATCCATTCGCGGACGTCTTTCTCCAGTGTCTGCACGTTTTTGTGGACGCCGCGGCGCAGGAGCTGGTCGGTGAGGTAGCCGAACCAGCGTTCGACCTGGTTGATCCACGATGAACCGGTCGGGGTGAAGTGCAGGTGGAAACGCGGTGCTTGGTCAGCCAGTCGTTGATGGCCGGTGTCTTGTGGGTGGACAGGTTGTCGCAGATCAGGTGCACGTCGAGCTCCGGCGGGACGGCCTTGTCGATCGTGACGAGGAACTTCTTGAACTCGACCGCACGGTGCCGGCGGTGGATCTCGGTGATCACGGTGCCGTCGGCGATGTCGAACGCCGCGAACAGGGTCGTCACGCCGTAGCGGGCGTATTCGTGGCTGCGTCGCTGCGGCATGCCCGGCATCATCGGCATCACTGGCTGGGACCGGTCCAGGGCCTGCAACTGGGACTTCTCGTCCACGCACAGCACCACCGCCCGCTCACGGGGGTTTTGGTAGAGCCCGACGACGTCGACGACCTTCGCCACAAACATCGGATCG
>JACCUF010000021.1 GCA_013811975.1 Geodermatophilaceae bacterium
GCCGACGTCATCACGTTTCGCAACGGCAAGACCGCCGAGATCACCAACACCGACGCCGAGGGCCGCGTGGTGCTGGCCGACGCCATCGCGCGGGCCTGCGAGGACGAACCGGACTGGCTGATCGAAACCTCGACGCTGACCGGGGCGGCCAGTGTGGCGCTCGGCAACCGGACCGCCGGAGTGATGGGCAGCGACATCCTACGAGGACGGGTCATCGCCGCCAGCGAGAGAACCGGCGAGGCCATGTGGCCGATGCCGCTGCCGCCCGAGCTGCGCAAGGGTCTGGACTCCTCGGTGGCGGACCTCATCAACGCGAACATGAACCGGCTAGGCGGGATGCTCGTCGGCGGTCATTTCCTGTCCGAGTTCGTGACCGAGGGCACCGAATGGGCGCACATCGACATCGCCGGCCCGGCCTTCAACTCAGGCAGCGCATGGGGTTACAACCCCAAGGGCGGGACCGGCGTTCCGATCCGGACGCTGCTCACCGTCATCGAGGACCTGATCTCCACCGCTGCCGACGCCTGACTCACCCCGGTCAGGGGAGTTGGCCTCGATACTCTGCAACGGTGATCGGGGTAACCGGCGCGACCGGTGAGGTCGGGGGTCGGGTCGCGCGGCGTCTTGCCGATACCGGTCATTCGCAGCTCCTGATCGTGCGCGACGCATCGCGTGCACCGAGGCTGCTTGGCGCTCTCGCGCCAGAACCTCTACCTGGATCTGCTTCCGGTGCTCGGCGGGCCGCAGGGCGTGATCCGCGGCCCCGCCCAAGACGGTCGGGTGGCGCCGGTCCTGCGGGACGACGTGGTCAACGCGCTCGCCGGTGGCTGGATCAGCACCTACGCGGCCATTGCCGCGGGTGAATTCGACGTCGTCACCGACCCCGTCGAGCAGTTGACCGGCCACCGGCCGGTCGGTGTTCGCGAGTTCCTCAGCCGGCCGCAGGGATGACCGGCCCTCAGGCCGGGTCGCGGCCGACGCCGTCGTCCTTCTGTCGGGCGGTCCATTCCCGCATCCGGTCCGGGTAACCCATGACAGCCGCGTCGTAGACCGGGATGGCCAATTTACGGGCCAGCTTCTGGGCACCGTCGGGACCGTCGATGCGGCGGCGGGTCCATTCGCCGTCGGCGGCCACGAAGACGACGGTCGCCTCGGTCACCGCCGTACGCGGCTCGACGAAGGCCTCGACTCCGTGACGGGACGTCGCGAAAGCCTCGAGGTGTGAGGTGTCGGCGTTAGTCGACTCACGCATGGTGCCCGGTCGTTTCTTGCGGCCAAACAGTGCCACGACGGCCTCTCCTTTTCGCTGCTGAGCCGTCAACGATAGGGCCGGAGCCACGGTTGTGCCGACAGTGGCAGGATAACCACCGGCGACGACATGGAGGACGTAGGTGAGCGAGATGTCATCGGGCGAGCCGAGCACGAGCCCAGCGGATCTGGTCATCCTGGGGGGTGGATCCGGCGGGTATGCGGCGGCGTTCCGGGCGGCCGAGCTGGGTATGTCCGTGGTCCTCATCGAGAAGGACAAGGTCGGTGGCACCTGCCTGCACCGCGGGTGCATCCCCACCAAGGCCCTCCTGCACGCGGCCGAGATCGCCGACAACGCGCGTGAGGGTGAACAGTTCGGCGTCAAGACGACGCTCGCCGGGATCGACATGGCAGGAGTCAACTCGTACAAGGACGGCGTGGTCGCCAGGCTGTACAAGGGCCTGCAGGGTCTGGTCAAAGCCCGCAAGGTCACCTATGTCGAGGGCGAGGGTCGCCTGGTTTCCCCCACCTCGGTGCAGGTCGGCGATCAGACCTACGAGGGCCGGCACATCCTGCTGGCCACCGGCAGCTACGCGCGCTCCCTACCGGGTCTGGAGATCGACGGCCAGAAAGTGATCACCAGCGACCACGCGCTACGCCTGGAACACGTACCCGCCTCGGTGATCATCCTCGGTGGTGGGGTGATCGGTTGCGAATTCGCCAGCGTCTGGAAGTCCTTCGGCGCTGACGTCACGATCGTCGAGGCGTTGCCGCATCTCGTACCTCTCGAGGACGAGTCCTCCTCCAAGCTGCTGGAGCGGGCATTTCGCAAGCGCAAGATCGGTTTCGAGCTGGGTAGCCGGTTCGCCGGAGTGCAGTCCACCGACGACGGCGTCACGGTGTCGCTGGAGAACGGCAAGACGATCGAGGCCGAGTTGCTGCTGGTCGCTGTAGGACGTGGGCCGGTCTCGGAAGGCCTCGGGTACGAGGAGAACGGCGTGAACACCGAACGCGGCTTCGTCGTCGTCGACGAGTTGTGCCAGACCTCGGTTCCGACCATCTCCGCTGTCGGCGACCTCGTCCCGACGCTGCAACTTGCCCACGTCGGTTTCGGTGAAGGGATCCTCGTCGCCGAGCGGCTGGCCGGGCTGCCGGTGGTCCCCATCGACTACGCCGGGGTCCCCCGGATCACCTACTCCGAACCAGAGGTTGCCTCCGTCGGACTTACTGAGGCGCAGGCCACCGAGAAGTACGGCGAGATCGAGGCACTGACCTACGACCTCGGGGGCAACGGCAAGAGCCAGATCCTGAAGACCTCCGGCGCGGTCCGGCTGATCCGGGCCAAGGACGGCCCCGTGGTCGGCGTGCACATGGTTGGCTCACGCGTCGGGGAGCTGATCGCCGAGGCCATGCTTATTTACAACTGGGAGGCTCTGCCCGACGAGGTGGCCAGCCTCATCCACCCGCACCCGACCCAGTCCGAAGCCCTCGGTGAGGCACACCTCGCCTTGGCCGGCAAGCCCCTGCACGTACACGGCTGACCCGCACCAACCCGCATACTCAGAGGAGCCCCCGCCACCATGCCGACCTCAGTCACCATGCCCCAGCTGGGCGAGAGCGTCACCGAGGGTACGGTCACCCGTTGGCTCAAGCAGGAGGGCGAACAGGTCCAGGCCGACGAGCCGTTGCTCGAGGTGAGTACGGACAAGGTGGACACCGAGATCCCATCCCCGGCAAGCGGTGTGCTGCGCAAGATCATGGTTGCCGAGGACGAGACTGTCCAGGTCGGTGCCGAGCTCGCGATCATCGGTGACGCCGAAGACACCGGGGGCCCTGAACGGCCTGCCGAGAGCCCGGCGACGGCAACCG
>JACCUF010000463.1 GCA_013811975.1 Geodermatophilaceae bacterium
CCTCGGCGTGCTGCGAGCTGACCACGACGGTGTCGACGCGGACCGGCTTGTTGTCGACGTACTCGACGGTGACCTGGGTCTTGCCGTCGGGACGGAGGTAGGGAACGGTGCCGTCCTTGCGCACGGCCGACAGGCGGCGGGCCAGCCGGTGGGCCAGGGCGATCGGCAGCGGCATGAGCTCGGGGGTCTCGTCGGAGGCGTAGCCGAACATCAGGCCCTGGTCGCCGGCACCCTGGCGGGCGATGGCGTCCTCTTGCGCGGATTCACCGGTACGGGTTTCCTGAGCACGCACCTCATAGGAACTGTCGACGCCTTGAGCGATGTCGGCTGACTGGGCGCCGATGGACACGCAGACCCCGCAACTCTCGCCGTCGAAGCCCTTCTTCGAAGAGTCGTAGCCGATGTCCAGGATGGTCTGGCGGACCAGCTTCGGGATCTCCACGTAGGCGCTGGTGCTCACCTCTCCGGCGATGTGCACGAGTCCGGTGGTCACCATGGTCTCGACAGCGACGCGGCTGGCCGGGTCCTGGGCCAGGATGGCGTCGAGAATGGTGTCAGAGATCTGGTCGGCGATCTTGTCCGGATGTCCCTCGGTGACGGACTCGGAGGTGAACAGGCGACGTGACAAGGTGATTTCTCCTAGCGGCTTGAGGTGGTAGCGGCTTGAGGCGGGCAGGCGGGCTGGGAGGGGATGGCCGGCGCTGCCTTGAAGTCGCTGCAGTCTAGCGGTGACCGGGCCCTGGATTGGACAGCCGAGCGCTCACCAGGTCCCAGATCCGCGCTGCCAAGAGCGCCTTGGGCCCTCGCGGCACTGTCGTCTGCCCGCCCTCGGCCGACAGGACCGTCGCTGCGTTGTCCGGTCGGTCGAAGCCAACGTCGGCGTCCACCTCGTTGACCACGAGGAGGTCGACTCCCTTGGCGGAGAGCTTGGCGGCCCCGTATTCGAGCACCGTCCCGTTGGCATCCCCGGTTTCGGCCGCGAAGCCGACGAGGACCTGACCGGGATGTCGGTCGGCCACGAGTTCGCACAGGATGTCAGGATTTCGAGTCAGGGTGATCGGCTCCGGGTCCTTGGAACCCTTTTTGATCTTGCCGTCGCTGACGATCGTCGGTCGGAAGTCGGCCACCGCAGCCGCCATCACCACGACATCTGCCTGCTTTGCCTCGCGCAGCATCTCCACCCGCATCTGGTCGGCAGTCGCCACAGCGATCGACCGCGTGCCCGCCGGCGCCGGCGCGTCCATGTTCGCGGTGACCAACGTGACCTCAGCTCCCCGCGCGGCGGCAACGCGGGCCAGTGCCAGACCTTGTTTGCCGCTCGAGCGGTTTCCGAGGAATCGCACCGGGTCCAGGGGCTCACGCGTGCCACCAGCGCTGATGAGCACTCTGCGTCCCAGGAGATCCGGGCGGAGGGCTTGCGGCCCGGCACGGAGGGCGAGTTCGGCCAGGTCGGCGATCTCGGCTGGCTCAAGGAGCCTGCCCGGGCCGGTATCGGCACCGGTCAGTCGCCCGTCGGCGGGCGGGAGAACCAGGACGCCCCGCTCCCGAAGGATCGCGACGTTGGCCACCGTCGCGGGGTGCTGCCACATCTCGCTGTGCATGGCCGGGGCAATCAGGACCGGGCAGCGCGCCACCAGCACAGTGGCGGCCAGCAGGTCGTCGGCTCGACCGTGGACGGTGCGAGCAAGCAGGTCAGCGGTGGCCGGCGCAATCACGATCAGATCGGCCTCTTGCCCGATCCGGACATGCGCGACCTGGTCGACGTCGTCGAACACCTCGGGAGTGACCGGGTGGTGTGAGAGCGCCTCGAAGGTAGCCGCACCGACGAAGCGCAGCGCGTTGGCCGTCGGGACGACGCGGACGTCGTGGCCGGCCTCGGTCAGCAGTCGGAGCAGGAACGCGGACTTGTACGCCGCGATGCCGCCGGCGACCCCCAGGACGACGCGGGCCATGGCGTGCTGCGCGCCTAAGCTTCGCCGCCCTGCTCGTGGACGAGCAGGTTCTCGTTGATCTCGCGCAGCGCGATCGACAGGGGCTTCTCCTGCGGCGCGGTGTCGACGAGCGGTCCGACGTACTCGAGTAGACCCTCACCGAGCTGGCTGTAGTAGGCGTTGATCTGACGAGCCCGCTTGGCGGCGAAGATCACCAGGCCGTACTTGGAACTGGTCTTTTCCAGCAGTTCGTCGATCGGGGGGTTCGTGATGCCTTCGGGAGCGGCGGCGACACCGGACACTGTCGACCAATCTGTTCGGGGGTGGTGGCGGAATGGCACTCCCAGGATGCCCTCAGCGAAAGACTCTGGGAGCTGCCGACAGGAAGGCCGACGCGCGGGATGCATCCCCAGACTACCAACTCCCGACGATTGGCGTTGGGCAGCAGGACACCCTGTGCCAAACCTATTGTTTCGAGGGTCCTTGACGAGCAGCTAACTCAGACCCCCCCCGGGGATGGACCCTCAGCGGATCAGCTTGGCGAGTGCCTTGGCGACTCGGTCGACATCGTCGTTGACCAGGACCACGTCGAACTCCGGCGCTGCGTCCATTTCCTCGCGTGCCTTGGCCAACCGCGCGGACACCTGCTCGGCTGAATCCGATCCCCGTCCGGTCAGCCGCCGAACCAGCTCGTCCCAACTCGGCGGAGCGAGAAAAACCAGCTGGGTCTTACGAAGTTCGTGTCGAATCTGGCGAGCCCCGTCGAGGTCGATCTCGAGCAGCGCCGGCCGACCGGAGGCCAGCATCTGCTCCACGGGCACCCGAGGCGTGCCGTACCGGCGTCCGGTGTAGTCGGCCCATTCCAGCAGCTCCCCCCGGGCGATGAGGTCGTCAAAGTCCAAGCCGTCGATGAAGTGGTAGGTCTGGCCAGGGATCTCTCCAGCTCGTGCCGATCGTGTGGTCACCGACACTGACACCCAGATGTCGGGGTACTTGCGACGCACGGCCTCGATGACCGTGCCCTTGCCCACTCCGGAAGGACCGGACAGAACGGTCAGTCGGCCTGGACTCTGTCCCGCGGAGCTCACGTACCGGTCTCGGACACCGAACTCGCCGACGGAGAGTCCGTTCGGGAGGTACGGGAGTTCGTCCGGGCCCGGTGTGCGTTGGCCCGGCGCTCGAACTCGGCGACCAAGGCGCGACGCTGATGAACCCCGAGTCCACCGACGCGGCGATTGGCGGCGATGTCAAGGCGCTCCATGATCAGCGCAGCACGTGTCTTGCCGACGCCGGGCAAGGCCTCCAGCAGCGCAGAGACGCGCATCTTGGTGACTGTGGCGTCACCGCTACCTGCGGAGCGCTCCAGCAGTTCGCTCAGACCCAGGCTGCCGCTGCGCAGCTTCGCCCGAAGCTCG
This sequence comes from Geodermatophilaceae bacterium, assembly GCA_013811975.1. Lineage (GTDB taxonomy): Bacteria > Actinomycetota > Actinomycetes > Mycobacteriales > Geodermatophilaceae > JACCQS01. The sequence continues at coordinate 3,347 of JACCUF010000463.1, forward strand.
GAGCGGTCTTTGCGCGCGGCCGCGGCCTTGGCCAGTGCGTCGGCACGCTGCTGCCTGGTCAGCGGGGGAACGGCCACGAACGAAAACTTAGCGAGCCCCGACGGTCGGGTTCGACCCCCTGCATGCCCGTGGCGACAGGCGGGGCGCATGAGCGACCTCGCGTCGGGTAGAGATAGACGACGGACAACGGCAGGAGAGGTCCCATGACCCGATTCGGCTACACCTTGATGACCGAACAGAGCGGCCCACGTGAACTCGTCGGCTACGCCGGCAGCGCGGAGCAGGTCGGCTTTGACTTTCTCGTCTGCAGCGATCACTACTTTCCATGGCTGGACTCGATGGGCCACTCTCCCTACGCCTGGTCGGTCTTGGGCGCAGTCACCCAGGTGACCGAGCGGGTGGAGTTGCTCACCTACGTCACCTGTCCGACGATGCGCTACCACCCGGCCGTCGTGGCGCAAAAAGCCGCGACGATGGGCCTGCTCTCCAACGGTCGTTTCACTCTCGGTCTCGGTTCTGGGGAAAACCTCAATGAGCACGTGATCGGGCAGGGTTGGCCGGCAGTCGCCGTACGCCAGGAAATGCTGGAAGAGGCGGTGGCGATCATTCGCCGTCTCCTCGACGGCGAGCAACTCACCGTGCAAGGGGATTATTTTCGCGTCGACCAGGCTCAGCTCTGGGACCGTCCTGACCAACCCGTGGAGATCGGCGTCGCTGTCGGCGGCGAGGAAGCCGTGCGCCGGTTTGCCCCACTGGCCGACCACCTGATCGCCACCGAGCCCTCGGCGGAGTTGGTCTCCGGCTGGAGGGCCGCGAGAAAGGGCGCAGGACCGGGAACCTCGCGCGCGATCGGCCAGGTCCCGATCTGCTGGGGTCCGGACAAGCAAAGCGCCGTCGACCGGGCACACGAGCTGTTCCGCTGGTTCGGCGGTGGCTGGAAGGTCAATGCCGACCACCTGCCGGTGCCGGCCGGATTCGAAGGGGCCAGCCAGTTCGTCCGACCCGAGGATGTGGGCTCGGCGATCGCCTGCGGACCAGACCTCGATGAGCTCGCCGAGTCGCTGCGCCCGTTTTGGGAGGCAGGTTTCACCGACGTCGCATTGGTCCAGATCGGTGACGAGAGCCAAGAGCGTTTCCTCGACGAGATCGCCCCTGAGCTGCTGAGGAAACTTCGCGACGAGGCACCAACCGAGTGAATCTCGTTCGACGGGTTCTTCGGGGGGTCTGCACACTGAGGGCGTGGGCCACGTCGATCTCTCTGCAATCCGGTTCGAGCTGCCCGATGGCCGGGTTCTGCTCGACGACGTGTCCTTCCGCGTCGGCGAGGGTGCCAAGGTCGCCCTGGTAGGAGCGAACGGTGCCGGCAAGACCACCCTGCTGAAGATCATCAGCGGTGAGCTGTCTCCGCACGCCGGGGCGGTGAGCCGTAGCGGCGGGCTGGCCTACATGCGCCAGATGGTCGAGCCGACAGCGAGTGAGCATCGCAGCGAGCGCCAGCGAGCGAAGAGCGGAACGAGCGCGGAGACCGACACAGCGATGGTCGAGCCGACAGCGAGTGAGCATGGCGCTGCTGCTGCGGACACGACGTGGACGGTGCGCGACCTGTTGCTGTCCGTGGCACCCCCGCGCGTCCGTGCCGCGACGACGGCGGTCGATAACGCGGAGCTGGTGCTGATGGAACGTGAGGACGACCGGGTGCAGCTGCGCTATGCCCATGCCCTGGCCGAATTCGGCGAAGCCGGAGGCTACGAACTCGAGGTCGACTGGGACGTGTGCACGACTGCTGCCCTGGGTTTGCCCTACGAGCAGGTCAAGTGGCGTGAATTGACGACGCTGTCCGGAGGCGAACGCAAGCGGGTGGTCCTGGAAGCGTTGCTGCGCGGCCCGGACGAGGTGCTGCTCCTCGATGAGCCGGACAACTTCCTCGACGTCCCCGGCAAGCGGTGGCTCGAAGATCGTATTCGGGCCTGTCCCAAGACGATCCTGTTCATCAGTCACGACCGGGAACTACTGGCTCGTACGGCAACTCGGATCGTCACCTTGGAGTTGCGAGCCCCAGGCAACTCGACCTGGACGCATCCGGGCGGTTTCGAGAGCTATCACCTGGCCCGTACGGCACGCTTCGAGCGCCTGGAAGAACAACGCCGCCGATGGGATGAGGACCATGCCAAGCTCAAGGCATTGGTCCTGATGTACAAGCAGAAAGCGGCCTACAACGACGGTCTGGCCAGCCGCTACCAGGCAGCCCAGACCCGACTACGGATGTTCGAGGACGAGGGGCCGCCGGAGACTCTCCCGCGGGAGCAGACAGTGCGGATGCGGCTGACCGGAGGACGTACCGCCAAGCGCGCGGTCGTGTGTGCCGGCCTGGAACTCACCGGGCTGATGACGGCGTTCGACCTCGAGGTGTGGTTCGGTGAGCGGGTCGCCGTCCTCGGTTCGAACGGTTCTGGCAAGTCACATTTCTTGCGACTTCTGGCTGCCGGGGGCAGCGACCCGGATATCGAACATCAACCAGTAGGCGATGTCCCGGTGCCACCGGTGCGGCACAAGGGGGTTGCCCGACTTGGCGCCCGGGTACGCCCGGGCTGGTTCGTCCAGACGCACGACCATCCGGAATTGGCCGGGCGAACGCTGCTGGAGATCCTGCACCGGGGGGACGAACATCGTGGCGGGCTGGCCCGAGACGGCGCAGCACGGGTGTTGGATCGGTACGAGCTTGCCGGCGCATCCGAGCAGCGATTCGACACGTTGTCGGGCGGCCAACAGGCACGCTTCCAGATCCTGTTGCTGGAGCTGTCCGGCGCGACGTTGCTGCTTCTCGATGAGCCGACCGACAATTTGGACGTGCAGTCGGCCGAGGCGCTGGAGGACGGGCTGGCCGCCTTCGAAGGTACGGTCATCGCGGTGACCCACGACCGATGGTTCGCCCGCAGTTTCGACCGCTTCTTGGTCTACGGCGCCGATGGCTCGGTGTATGAATCCCCGGAGCCAGTCTGGGATGAGGGTCGGGTCGCCCGCGCCCGTTGACTGCCTATCGCAGCGCGATGGCCTTTTGGGCGTGGACGTGGCGGCGGTATACGGCCTCACCTCGAGCCGGGCTATCTGCTTGGACAGCATCGAGAAGTACTTCATCAAGCGGCCGTTCGTGCCCCACAGGCTCGCGGGGCGACGCCCTCGCTGCGATGTGCTCGCTGGTGCCGTTCTGGCTGCCTGCAGCTTGCTGAGCCCGCCATGATGGACTGCATGTTCGACGGGTTTGCCGAGGACCGGGTCGACGTCGGCGACGGGGTGGAACTCCGGGTACGTCACGGCGGCACCGGGGCGCCCGTGGTGCTACTGCACGGGCACCCGCGTACGCACACCACCTGGTACCGGGTGGCGCCGTTGTTGGTCGCTGCCGGGCACACAGTGGTCTGTCCGGACCTGCGCGGGTATGGGCAGTCGGCGAAACCACCCACCAACGCGGATCACTCCCCCTACTCCAAGCGGGCGATGGCAGGCGACATCCTCGCCCTGATGCGCCACCTGGGTCATGAGCGCTTCGCGGTGGTCGGCCACGACCGCGGGAGCTACGTTGCGATGCGCCTGGCCCTCGACGCCCCCCAGTCCGTGACTCAACTCGCCGTACTCGACAGTGTTCCGATCGCCGAAGCACTCGGCCGCGTCGATGCCCGATTCGCAGCGGCGTGGTGGCACTGGTTCTTCTTTGCCCAGCCGAACAAGCCCGAGCGGGCGATCCTGGCCGATCCCGACGCCTGGTACGGCGGAGACCCGGCACGGATGGGCGAGGAGAACTACGCCGACTACCGTCGAGCCATCCACGACCCGGCCACCGTGCACGCGATGCTCGAGGACTACCGCGCCGGCCTCGGCCCTGACCGAGCGGCGGACGAGGCCGATCGCGCAGCCGGCCGTCGGATCGGCTGTCCGACCCTGGTGTTGTGGACCTCCCGCGACGATCTGGCTGACCTGCACGGAGATGTGCTTGCGATCTGGCAGCCGTGGACGACCGACCTGAGCGGAGGGCCTATCGACAGCGGCCATCACGTCGCCGAGGACGCACCCGACGAACTCGCAGCCCGGCTCGTCGACTTTCTGCGGCCCAACCGTCGATCGGAAAGCGGTGGGGAAGTTTCGACCGGGACCACGGGGTCCGATCTTCCCCGCGATGCGGGCACCGGGCATGGCAGGCTCGGGGCGTGACTCCTCGGACCCTTGTCCTGGCCCGGCATGCCCGCGCAGAAAGCAATGCGGCCTCCGACGCTGTCCGTGAGCTCTCCACTCAGGGCCACGCCGACGCGGGCGCGATGGGCCGGTGGCTGCTCGGCGCTGGGTACCACTTCGGCGCTGTCGTGTCCTCTCCCTCGATTCGTACCCGCCAGACCTGGAGCGACATCCAAGCCTGCGGCGTCACAGCCGACAAGGTCCGCTTCGATGAGCGGGTCTACGACGGCGACCCCGCGCAACTCCTCGATGTCCTGGCCGAGGTCCCCGAGCGGGCGCGCAACCTGCTGGTCATCGGACACGCGCCGACGATCCCCGAACTGGCTGATCTGCTGGCCGATCCCGAAGCGAGTGACAAAGCGGCCATCGACGCGCTCCGGTCGTCCTTTCCCTCGGGTTGTCTAGCAGTGTTGACTCTGGAAGAACCATGGGAGGCACTGGCTCTCGGAATCGCGACCCTGTCCGAGGTCACTACCCCCCGCGCCTGACCTGGCGGGCAAGCTCGTCGGCGGCCATGCGGGTGGCTTCACGCAGGGCCTCGAGGGCGGGACCATGTCGCAGGATCTCGCGGGAGCTGCTCGGCAGCAGGACCCCGCAGAACCCGTCGAACAGCTGGCACAGGTGGGTCGGGTCGCCACCCTGGGCGCCCAGGCCGGGACTGAGCACCGGGCCGCCCAGCGCAGAGATATCGACGTCGAGGCGCCCCAGCGTGGCGCCGATGACGACGCCGATCGACCCGTCCGGGCTCGACCCGCGGTTGATCGCCCCGATCGCGTCGACGATCTGTTGGCCGACTGTGGGACCGGTCGAGGACCGGGCGAGCTGAACCTCGGCACCCTCCGGATTGGACGTACGCGCCAGGACGAACAGGCCCCCGCCGTGTTTCGCCGCGGCTGCCACGGCCGGCTGGAGCGAGCCGAAGCCGAGAAACGGGCTGACCGTCATTGCATCGACAGCCAGCGGGTGTCCAGGATCGAGGTAGTCGGCATAGGCGGCCATCGTCGAACCGATGTCACCGCGTTTGGCGTCCAGCAGGACGAGGGAACCACTGGCCCTCGCGGCCGCGACGGTGCGCTCGAGGACCGCGATCCCGGCGCTGCCGTGGCGCTCGAAGAAGGCGCTTTGCGGTTTGAGTACGGCAACCTGCTCGGCCAGCGCCTCGACGACTGCGCAGGCAAAGGTGTCCAGCCCTCGCACGTCATCGGAAAGCCCCCAGGCTTCGAGCAGGGAGGGGTGGGGATCGATCCCGACGCACAGTGGGCCGCGTCGGTGTACCGCGTCGCGCAGCCGGTGCCCGAAGGGCACCAACGCCGCTGAGGCCGCATTCGCCCCCACATTCATGCGTCTACCCGATGGACGCCGGTACGGCCGGGGGCGCGATGGGCGTACCCGATCGCATCGCTGCACCGGGAGAAACCCTTGCCGGCCAGTGCTCCGGCTAGTTCACGGCCGATCCGTTCCGGGGCATTGGGGTCGCCGAAGACCGCCGTGCCCACCGACACCGCGGAGGCCCCGGCGAGGATGAACTGCAGCGCATCGGCGCCGTTCGTGATCCCGCCCATGCCGAGGATGGGGGTATTGGGCAGCGCCCGATGGATCTGCCAGACGCAGCGCAGCGCGACCGGCCGGATCGCCGGGCCGGAAAGACCTCCGGTTTCGGCGGCCAGCACCGGTCGCAGCGTGTCGGTGTCGATGACCAGGCCGAGCAGCGTGTTGATCGCCGAGATCCCGTCAGCTCCACTGTCCACACAGGCCCGTGCGACCGAGACGATGTCGGTGACGTCGGGGGACAGTTTGGCGTAGACCGGCACGCCGGGGTCGGCTGCTCGCACGGCCGCGAGCACGGCCGAGGCGGCAGCAGGGTCGCAGGCGAATACCTCCCCTCGGGACTCGACGTTGGGGCAGGAGATGTTCACCTCGACCGCGACCAGGCCCGCCGCACCGCGCAGCCGGGACGCGAGTTCGGCGTACTCCTCGACCGCACCTCCGGCGATGCTCACCATTGCCCGGGCACCGCGGGCGGCCAGCCAGGGCAGGTCCTTCGCCAGGAACGCATCGATGCCTGGACCTTGCAACCCGATCGAATTCAGCATTCCGCTCGGCGTCTCGGCCATGCGGGGCGTCGGACGGCCGGATCTGGCTCGCAGCTGGACGGACTTGGTGACTACGGCGCCAAGTGCGGTGAGGTCGAGAAATGGGTCGAGCTCGCGCCCGGCCGCCGCGCATCCGGAAGCGGTCAGGACGGGGCTGGGAATCGTCGTCGCGCCCAGGCGGGCACGCATGTCAATGTCCATGCGTCATCACGTGTTCGCTCGCATCGCGCCGGCACCGTGGAGATCCCCGGGCAACCGACCGATGTCGTCGAAGCGAACCTTGGCTGCATCGAACACTGGACCATCCACACAGGATCGTACGAACGCGGATGTCCCGTCATCCCCGATCACCGGCAGCACACAGGTCATGCAGACGCCGATGCCGCAGGCCATCGCCTCCTCGACCGACACATGACATGGCAGACCGCACGCAGCGGCTTGGGCGGCCACCGCACGCAACATCGGCATCGGGCCGCACGCATACACCGCCGAGGCGCCCGGCAACAGCTCCGGTAGTACGTCGGTGACCCGGCCGGTACGCCCAGCCGAGCCGTCCTCGGTGGTGACGGAGACCACTTGGGTGAGCGGTGCCAAGTCATGGACGGCGTAGAGCCGGTCGGCGGTGGCCGCACCGAGCACCGCAGCCACCGCATGCCCGGCGGCGTTCAGACGTTGGGCGAGCCCGACGAACGGTGCAGCGCCGTACCCCCCGGCGACGAGCAACGCCGCTCCTCCCGGTGGTGGTTCCGGAAAGGGTCGACCCAGCGGCCCGATCAGGTCCATGACGTCCCCGGCTCCCCGCTCCAGAATCCAGCGGGTGCCCGGTCCGTGTGCCGCAACGACCACGCTGACCACATTGCCGTCGACGCCGCTCAGCGCGAAAGCCCTGCGCAGCAACAGCGCCGAGGATTCACCACCCACACCGAGCGTGACGAACTGGCCGGGTCGGGCATCCACCCCCACACCCGGTGCGTGCAGGGCGAGCTCGCGATAGGCGCCGGCCGCTCGTACGTGGACTATCTGGGCGCGAACCTGGACCGGCTTGAGCAGCTTCACATTCGGCACGGGTGGCAACGGGATCGACATCATCGCGGTCATTCGCTGTTGGGCCTCGGCAAGATCGACAGCCTGCGTGATCCCCCAGGTACGGCTCACGTCAGTCCCTTCGATCTCGGATCGACATCCACCCGCTGTGCCCGCTGGTCCCGAAGCGAGGCATGCAGCTCTTGTAGGGACCTCACCCCGAGCGTCCCGTTGCGTACCGCCTCAATTCCTTGAACGGCTGCCGCAGCGCCCTGAACCGTTGTGACACATGGGATTGCGGCGACGACTGCTGCAGTACGGATCTCATACCCGTCGATGCGCGTGCCGCCGCTGCCCTGCGGGGTGTTGATGACGAGATCGATGTCACCCGCCAGGATCCGTTCCACGCAGTTGCCCGGGCCTTCGCTGAACTTGCCGAGCACCTCGCAGGGGACCCCGTTGCGCCGCAACACCGCAGCGGTTCCCGACGTGGCGAGCACTTCGAACCCGAGGTCGGCCAGGCGTTTGACCGGGAAGATAGCCGATCGCTTGTCCCGGTTGGCCAGGCTGACGAAAGCCCGGCCACCGGTCGGTAGCGAGCCGTACGCCGCGGCCTGCGACTTCGCGAACGCCCGCCCGAAATCGGTGTCGATGCCCATCACTTCACCGGTGGACTTCATCTCCGGGCCGAGAACGGTGTCGACACCCAGACCATCGACGGTTCGGAACCGGTGGAAGGGCAACACCGCCTCTTTGACCGAGATCGGCGCATCGATGGGCAGGTCCGAGCCGTCGCCAGGGGGCAACAGGCCTGCACAGCGCAGCATTGCGATGCTGTCCCCCACGGCGATCCGAGCAGCCGCCTTGGCCAACGGCACCGCCGTTGCCTTGGACACGAACGGCACCGTCCGCGACGCCCGAGGATTGGCCTCCAGCACGTAGAGCAGGTCGTCCTTGAGCGCGTACTGCACGTTCAGCAGACCCCGTACTCCTACGCCGGCCGCGATCGCTTCGGTGGAAGTCCGAATCCGGGCCAGTTCCGAGGTTCCCAGCGTGATCGGAGGCAGCGCGCAGGACGAGTCGCCAGAATGGATCCCGGCCTCCTCGATGTGCTCCATGACTCCACCGAGGAACAACTCGGTCCCGTCGTAGAGCGCGTCGACGTCGATCTCGACCGCATCTTCGAGGAATCGGTCGACCAGGACCGGATGCGCCGGGCTGACCTGGGTGGCCTTCTCGATATAGGCCTCGAGCGCGGCATCGTCATACACGATCTCCATCCCACGTCCACCTAGGACGTAGGACGGTCGCACCAGGACCGGGTAGCCCACAGTCTCGGCGACCGCGCTGGCCTCCTCGTAGGAGGTGGCCATGCCGTGTCTGGGGGCAGGCAGTCCGGCCGCGGCCAGTACCCTTGCGAAGGCGCCGCGCTCCTCGGCCAGATGGATGGCCTCCGGTGCGGTTCCGAGTACCGGAACTCCGGCGTCCTTGAGCGGCTGGGCAAGGCCCAAGGGGGTCTGACCGCCCAGCGTGCAGATCACCCCCACCACCGGCCCGGCAGCCCGTTCGGCCTCGACGACCTCCATAACGTCCTCGAAGGTGAGCGGTTCGACGTAGAGCCGGTCGGCGGTGTCGTAGTCGGTAGAGACAGTCTCGGGGTTGCAGTTCACCATCACCGTCTCGAAGCCGGCCTCCCGCAAGGCCATGGCGGCATGCACACAGGAGTAGTCGAACTCGATGCCCTGCCCGATCCGGTTCGGACCCGATCCGAGGATGAGCACCGCGGGTTTGTCTCGAGGCAGGACCTCCGTCTCCTCGTCGTAGCTGGAGTAGTGGTACGGCGTGCTCGCGGCGAACTCGGCCGCGCAGGTGTCCACAGTCTTGAAGACCGGTCGAAGCCCGAGTCGGTGCCGCAGTAATCGGACCCCGGTCTCACCGGCCAATTCTGGTCGCAGGGCGGCGATCTGGCGATCGGAGCATCCGGCGCGCTTGGCCTGGCGCAACAGCGGTGCTGTCAGCGCCGGTGCTGCCTCGATCACGGCACGCAGCTCCACCAAGCCGGCGATCTGGTCGAGGAACCAGGGGTCGATACCGGTGGCCTCGAAGACCTGGTCGACGCCGGCACCGGCCCGCAGCGCACGCTCGACGTCGTAGATCCGCCCGTCGGTGGGTATCTTCATCCGCTCCAGCAGGCCCGCGATGGTGACGGTTTCGGGATCGGGCACCGTCCAGAAGCCGGACTCGGTCGTCTCCATCGAGCGCAGCGCCTTCTGCAGGGCCTCGACGAAGTTGCGGCCCAGTGACATCGCTTCCCCGACCGATTTCATCGTCGTGGTCAGGCGCGGGTCGGCGCCCGGGAACTTCTCGAAGGCGAACCTCGGGACCTTGACCACGACGTAGTCCAGGGTCGGTTCGAACGCGGCTGTGGTGAAAGGGCGCCACTGCAGGTTCGCACCGGGAGCCGGGGGGTCCGCGGGGGGTGTCCCCCCGGGGGTGGTGATGTCGTTGGGGATCTCGTCGAGCGTGTAGCCGATCGCGAGTTTCGCGGCGATCTTCGCGATCGGGAATCCAGTTGCCTTGCTGGCCAGGGCGCTTGATCGGGACACCCGCGGGTTCATCTCGATGACCACCAGCCGGCCGGTCTCCGGATGGATCGCGAACTGGATGTTGCAACCGCCGGTGTCCACTCCGACCGCCCGGAGAACCTTGATCCCGACGTCGCGCAGGTGCTGGTACTCGCGGTCGGTCAGCGTCATCGCCGGCGCCACGGTGATCGAGTCACCGGTGTGCACGCCCATCGGGTCGAGGTTCTCGATCGAGCAGACCACGACCACGTTGTCCTTGCGGTCGCGCATCAGTTCGAGCTCGAACTCCTTCCAGCCCAACACGCTCTCTTCGATCAGCACCTCGTGCACCGGGCTGGCCTCGAGCCCGGCGGCGGCCATCCGGCACAGCTCCGGCTCGTCTTGAGCGATCCCGGACCCGGCGCCGCCCATCGTGTACGACGGCCGTACGACCACCGGGTAACCCAGGCGCTGGGCGGCGCACAGGATCGCATCCAGGGACCCGCAGACCTCGCTGTCGGGAGACTCAGCGCCGATCGAGGCGACGATGTCCTTGAAGACCTGACGGTCCTCACCGCGCTGGATCGCGTCGATGTCAGCGCCGATCAGCTCGACGCCGAACCGGCGAAGAACGCCGCGCTCGTGCAGCCGGACCGCGACGTTCAGAGCGGTCTGACCGCCGAGGGTGGCCAGGATTGCGTCCGGGCGCTCTCGTTCGATCACGCGCTCCACGAACTCGTCGGTCAGCGGCTCGATGTAGGTGGCGTCGGCGAATTCGGGATCGGTCATGATCGTGGCCGGGTTGGAATTGACCAGGCTGACCCGGATGCCTTCGGCGCGCAGCACCCTGCAGGCCTGGGTCCCCGAGTAGTCGAACTCGCAGGCCTGACCGATCACGATCGGACCGGAACCGATCACGAGGACGTGCTTGAGATCCTCGCGCTTAGGCATGTACGGCCCGCCCAGATTCCGCGTCGTTCATCGCTGCGCTCATGAGGCACCCATCAATTCGACGAACCTGTCGAAGAGGTAGTCAGCGTCGTGCGGACCAGCCGCCGCCTCGGGGTGATACTGCACCGAAAAGGCCTGAGCTGCAAGACAGTTCAGTCCTTCGGCGACGCCGTCGTTGAGACAGACATGGCTGATCTGGGCGGGCCCGTACGGGGTGTCGAAGGGGGGCGGCCGGTCATCGGCCGTGAACGGCTGAGCCGGTCCGGAACCCTCAGGCGCCTGGATGGCGAAGCCGTGGTTGTGGGCGGTCACCTCGACCTTGCCGGTGGCGCGGTCCAGCACCGGCAGGTTGATTCCGTGATGGCCGTACCGCAGCTTGTAGGTCGACAAGCCCAATGCGCGACCGAGGATCTGGTTGCCGAAGCAGATCCCGAACAGCGGCACTCCTGCGTCCAGGACTCCGCGCACCGCCTCGACGGCGTAATCCGCGGTTGCCGGGTCACCGGGGCCGTTGCTGATGAAGACCCCATCGGGCGAACCGGCGAGCAGGCCCTCAGCGGTGGTTCGCGCCGGATGCGCCTCGACCTCGATCCCGCGTTGCGCCATTCGGTGCGGGGTCATCGTCTTGATCCCGAGGTCCAGCGCGGCGACCCGGTAGCGGATCCGACCGAGAGCTGGCACGACATAGCGCTGCTTCGTGCTCACACCAGAGGCGAGATCCGAGCCGGCCATCTGCGGGGCGGCCCGCACCGCCGCGAGCAGCCCTCCGATGTCGGCCGTCAGGCTGGACACCCCGACCCGCATGGCCCCCCGTTCGCGCAGGTGCCGGGTCAGCGCACGGGTGTCGATCCCGCTGATCCCGACCACGCCCGCTGCGACGAGATCGGATTCCAGACTGCGTTGCGAGCGCCAGTTGGACGGGCGCGGGCTGGGATCGCGTACGACGAACCCGGCAACTTGAATCTGAGCGGACTCGCCGTCCTCGTCGTTCATTCCGGTGTTGCCGATCTGCGGCGCGGTCATCACCACGACCTGGCTGGCATAACTCGGGTCGGTCAGGGTCTCCTGGTAGCCGGTCATCCCGGTGTTGAAGACCGCCTCACCCACGGTCTGCCCGATCGCCCCGAAAGCCTCACCCCGGAAGGCACGTCCATCCTCGAGCACCAGGAGCGCAGGGGGGACGGTCACCGTTTGTCCGCCTCGCTCGCTGCGCTCACCGGTCGGTCAGCTCGATCATTCCGCCTCGTGCGCTGCTGGCAGCGGTCGGTCCGTTCCTCCCTCGCTGGCGCTCGGTCGATGCTCCCGGCCTCTCGGCTCATAGCTGCGCCTTGCCGTCCAGCACGGTCGGTCGGCCGCGGAGGAACGTCGCCACGACCCTGGCCGGAAGCTCCCGAAGCGCGTACGGGGTATTACGCGCCCGGCTGGCAAGGTCCGCCGCGTCGACGACCGCCCGAACGTCCGGGTCGATCAGCACCAGGTTGGCCGGCGATCCGATCTCGAGCGGCTGTCCGTGGCCGTCGAGCTGACCGATCCGAGCCGGACGTACCGACATCCGATCGGCCAGACCGCGCCAGTCCAGCGCTCCGGTGAGCACCATCGCCTGCACGGCCACCGACAGCGCCTGTTCCAGACCCAGCATGCCCGGCCGAGCCATTGCCCACTCGCACTCCTTGTCCTCCATGGCATGCGGCGCATGGTCGGTGGCAATCGCGTCGATCGTGCCGTCGGCCAGACCGGCGCGCAGTGCTTCGACGTCCTCGGCGGTCCGCAGGGGCGGATTGACCTTGAAGAGCGGGTCGTATCCGGTCACGCATTCGTCGGTGAGCAGGAGGTGGTGCGGGGTGACCTCACAGGTGACCCGGACCCCGTCGGCCTTGGCCCGGGCGAGAATGTCTACGCTCCCCCCGGTCGACAGGTGGCAGACATGCAGCCGAGAGCCCACGTGCGCGGCGAGTAGGACGTCACGGGCGATGATCGCCTCCTCGGCGACACTCGGCCAGCCGGCCAGCCCCAGCCGCGCGGACAGGACGCCCTCGTGCATCTGGGCACCCTGTGTCAGCCGGGGTTCCTCTGCGTGTTGGGCGATCACCCCGTCGAAGGCCTTGACGTACTCCAGGGCCCGGCGCATCAGAGCCGGATCGGCGACGCAGACCCCGTCGTCGGAGAACACCCGTACCCGCGCGGGCGAGTCGGCCATCGCCCCGAGTTCTGCCAGCCGGGTCCCGGCCAGGCCCACCGTCACCGCCCCCACCGGGGCGACGTCCACCAGACCGGCCTCCCGGCCCAGGCGCCACACCTGCTCCACGACGCCCGCTGTGTCGGCGACAGGATCGGTGTTGGCCATTGCGTGCACCGCGGTGTAACCGCCCAGAGCCGCTGCCCGGGAGCCAGTTTCTACGGTCTCGGCGTCCTCGCGGCCGGGCTCGCGCAGGTGAGTGTGCAGGTCAACGAGGCCCGGCATCGCGATCAGCCCACCGGCATCCAGCACCTCCGCCCCGGCTACGTCCAGGCCGGCGCCCAGCTCGGCAATGATCCCGTCTCGCAGCAGCAGATCCACGGCGTCCTCACCGTAGGGCCGGACCCCCTTTATCAGCCAAGCCGGGGATGAGGTCATGCCACAGCTCCATCCGGCATATGAGCGCCGCCGAGCAAGAGATACAGCACCGCCATCCGTACCGACAGGCCGTTGCTCACCTGCTCGACGATTGTGGAGCGAACCGAATCGGCCACCTCTGCGGCGATCTCCATGCCTCTGTTCATCGGACCTGGGTGCATGACGATGGCCTCGTCGGGCAGCGTTGCCATCCGTCGTGCGTCCAGCCCGTACCGGCGGCTGTATTCACGGACGCTGGGAAAGTACGAGGCGTTCATTCGCTCCTGCTGGACGCGCAGCATCATCACCACGTCGGCCTTGGGCAAGACGGCGTCCAGGTCATAACTGACCTCAGCCGGCCAGGACTCGACACCGACCGGGAGCAGGGTGGGCGGGGCGACCAGGGTGACCTGCGCGCCGAGGGTGTCCAGCAGCACGACATTGGATCGGGCAACCCGGCTGTGCAGGACATCACCGACGATCGTGACCCGAACCGCGTCCAGCCGGCCCAGCCGCCGTCGAATCGTGTAGGCATCAAGGAGCGCCTGGGTCGGGTGTTCGTGGGTGCCGTCACCGGCATTGATCACGCTGCCCTGTACCCACTCAGCCAGCCGGTGCGGGGCCCCCGAAGCGCTGTGGCGACAGACGATGGCATCCGCACCCATCGCCTCGAGGGTCAATGCGGTGTCCTTGAGGCTTTCTCCCTTGGACACACTCGAGCCTTTGGCCGCAAAGTTGATCACATCGGCGGACAGCCGTTTCGCGGCCAGCTCGAAGGAGATTCGGGTTCGGGTCGAGTCTTCGAAGAACAAGTTCACGACCGTACGGCCGCGCAGCGTGGGAAGTTTCTTGACCTCTCGTCCGGCCAATGCGGTGTCGATCTGCTCGGCTGTGTCAAGGATCAGGGTGGCATCGCCCAGGTCGAGGTCGGCGGCAGACAGCAGGTGTCGCCTCATAGGACCACGACCTCGTCTGTGCCGTCGATCTCGGTCAGCCGTACCCGGACCTGCTCACGAGCGGAGGTGGGCAGGTTCTTTCCCACGTAATCCGCGCGGATCGGCAGTTCGCGGTGCCCCCGATCGACGAGGACGGCCAACTGCACGACCCGCGGGCGGCCGACTTCACGCAATGCGTCCAGGGCTGCCCGAACCGTACGGCCGGAGTACAGGACGTCGTCGACCAGGACGACGTGTCGTCCGTCGATCCCGCCGTCGGGGATCACGGTGGGTGCCAGTGGGCGCAGGCCGCGGCTGCGCAGATCATCGCGATACAGCGTGATGTCGACGCTGCCTATCGCAATCCCAGCATCGGGCCGTTCGATGAAAACCTCGATCCGCCGCGCCAGCCGGTGGGCCAATGGACCGCCACGGGTAGGGATCCCCAAGAGCGTCAGCGCGGGAAGGTGCTCATCGCCAGCGCGTTCGATGATCTCGTGAGCGATCCGGTCGATGATGCGGGCGATGGCCGTGGAGTCGAGGATCGTCCGGCCGCTCAAGGCTTCGGGCTGGACAGGTTTCTGGGCAGCGCGCATCTGCGCATCGCCTCCTTCTCCGCCTCACGGGACGGGGTTAAAGGAGCAGGTCAGCTGAGAGTAACCGAATACCGTCGGTCACCCAACGCAACTCGTCCACCGACAAGGGGAAAAATCCGTGTACGCTCTGTAACGAGATAGGCCCGCATAGGTACACTAGAGCGCACCATGAGTAGCTAGGGGATACAACATGACCAGCGATTACGCGCGTGCCCTCGGCGCCCGGCTCCGGGCCATCCGCAATCAGCAGGGCTTGTCGCTGCAGCGCGTGGAGGACAAGTCCAACGGTAGGTGGAAAGCCGTTGTGGTGGGGTCTTACGAGCGCGGAGATCGCGCCGTCACCGTCCAGCGACTGTCCGAGCTGGCTGCCTTCTACGGCGTGCCCGCCATCGAATTCTTGCCCGATCCACGGCCGAGCAGTGCCCAGACGAATGTGGCAAAGATTGTCCTCGACCTCGAGGCGTTGGCCACCGTCCCAGCCGACGAGGCGGGGCCGCTGGCCCGCTACGCGTCGACGATCCAGGCGCAGCGGCGCGAGTACAACGGGCGGGTCCTGTCCATCCGGGCCGAGGATCTGCGCTCTTTGGCGATCATCTACGACATGGCACCCTCGGAGCTCTCCGATCGGCTCGAGGACTGGGGTGTGCTGTCCGCCAAATCAGACAACGCACCCGATTTCGCCGGGCAGTCCTCAGCAGCCGGTTAGCTTCTCCGAGCCTGCTGCAGTGGGCAGCTCCTTCGTGGTGCCCCTGACAACTGCGCCCAGCACACCGTTGAGAAAACCGGCCGACTCATCGGTGGACAGGCTCTTGGCCAGTTCGATCGCCTCGTCGATCGCTACGGCGTCCGGTACGTCTGGGCAATGGAGAACTTCATAGATCGCGATCCTGAGCAGGGCCCGATCCACCCCGGGCAGACGGGGAAGGGTCCAACCGTGGGCATGGGCGGAGATCAAGTTGTCGATTTCGTCCTGATGGCTCACTACCCCATCGACGAGGAGCTGCGCGTAGGGGGCTATCGGCGGCTGCGCCTCGGCGGCCCGATCCGCGAGGAGTTGCCCGGCATCGAGACCGCGGAGGTCGGCTTCGAAGAGAACGTCCAATGCACGTTTGCGGGCCTTGCGTCGCGCTGACACCGCCGAGCCGTCAGGCCCGGCCGAGGTAACGACCGTCGCGGGTGTCGACCTTCAGCCGGTCTCCGGAGTTGACGAACAGCGGGACGTTGATGCTGAGGCCGGTCTCCAAGGTCGCTGGCTTCGTACCACCGGTGGAACGATCGCCCTGCAGGCCCGGGTCGGTGTGTTGGACCAGTAGCTCCACGGTGACCGGCAACTCAACGAACAGCGGGATGCTGTCGTGCACAGCGACGACCGCTTGAGCGTTCTCGAGCAGGTATCCGGCGCCGGACCCGACAACGTCGGCGGAGACCGGGATCTGGTCGAAGGTGTCCCCGTCCATGAAGACGAAGTCCGACCCATCCTTGTACAGGAAGGTCATGTTGCGCTTGTCGACCGTGGCGGTTTCGACCTTGGTACCGGCGTTGAAGGTCTTGTCGACAACCTTACCGGACATGACGCTCTTCAGCGTCGTTCGGACGAAAGCCCCACCTTTCCCGGGCTTGACATGCTGGAAGTCGATGACCGTCCAGAGCTGGCCGTCGAGGTCGAGGACGATGCCGTTCTTGAGGTCGTTCGTGGTTGCCATCTACGTGGGTGTGCGGCCTAGAGAGCCACAAGCTCCTTGCTGGTCATGGTGAGCAGGTCGGGACCGTCAGTGCCCACCACGAGGGTGTCCTCGATGCGCACCCCGCCTCGTCCGGCGAGGTAGACGCCAGGCTCGACAGTGACGGCCATGTCTGCTGCCAGCCTACCGGCGCCAAGGGCGCTCAGCGCCGGGGCCTCGTGGATCTCCAGCCCTACGCCGTGCCCGAGTCCGTGGGAAAACGCCGCACCATGGCCGGCATCGACGATCGGGGCACGGGCGGCGGCGTCCACGTCGACGACCGAGGCACCAACGATGAGTGCTTCGCGCCCCAGCCGCTGAGCGGTCGCGACCAGATCATAGATCTCCCGCTGCCAGTCCGCCGGCGGTCCCAGGACCAAGGTTCGCGTCATGTCCGAGTGGTAGCCGGCGAAGGTCGATCCGAAATCCAACTTCACGAAGTCGCCGACGACCAGGACCGCGTCGGTGGGACGGTGGTGCGGAATGGCGGAGTTGGCTCCGGCGGCCACGATCGTCTCGAAGGACACCGCCTCGGCACCGAGGCCCAGCATCCGGTTGTCGAGATCGCGGCCGACTTCGCGTTCGCTGCGTCCGGCCCGCAGCCCACCAGCGGCGATCAGCGAGGCCAGTGCCGCATCCGCGATCGAGCAAGCCGCGCGCAGCGCCTCGATCTCGTGGGTGTCCTTGATCACGCGCAGCGCCTCCACCACCGGTCCGACGCTGAGAAGGTCAACGCCGGAACGGTTAGTGGCCGCGGCGGTCTGCAGGCTGCCAAGCCCGTCGATTGTGACCACGTGGGACTCGTAGCCGATCCGGTCTCCCCCAGTTTCTGCAACCCTGCCGACCAGTGCGGTGGCACACCCCCGCTCGATCAGCAGCTCCAGGTCCGGTGCCTGAGCACCGGCCTGGGTCGTGTACCTGCCGTCGGTGGCAAGGATGTCGGCTCCGTCCGGACGTACCACTAACGCGCCATTCGAACCGGTGAAGCCGGTCAGATAACGGACGTTGACCAGGCTGCTGATCATGATGGCGTCCAGGTCGCGCTCCACCGCCAGCGCCCGCAGGCGATCGCGGCGAGCGGCGATCCTGGCGCGGTCCTCGGTCAGCGGGAGTCCGGGATGTAGGCCACGTTGTGCCAGGTTACCCGTGGGGTCACCCGCCGTCGTGAGCCGTGAGCCAGCGCAACCCCAGCAGGTAGCCGTCGACGCCGAGCCCGCAGATGACCCCGACCGCATGGGCGGAGATGTACGAGAGGTGCCGGAAGGGCTCTCGAGCGTGGATGTTGGTGATGTGCACCTCGATCAACGGCCCGGTCAGAGCGGCGCAGGCATCGCCCAGCGCGATCGAGGTGTGCGACCACGCGCCCGGATTCAACAACACCGCGTCGCCGGCGTCGCTCGCGAGGTGTAGCCAGCCGAGCATCTCGCCCTCGGAATCGGTCTGGCGTACCCGGACCGTGACCCCCAGATGAGCGGCCGCGCTCTCGCAGAGCACCTTGAGCTGGGCATAGCTGGTGGTGCCGTAGATCGACGGCTCTCGAGTGCCCAGCCGACCGAGATTTGCCCCGTTGAGCACCTGAATAGGCACGGACGGTCCCTCTCCGGTGAGTGTGCGGGGGCCAGGGCCGCATCGTGGCTAGCCGGAGTATGCCCGCTCGGCCGGGCTCAGGCAGAGGTGAGGTCGGCGTACGCGGCCTCGATCAGTTTGCTGTCCGGTCCTTCGAGGATGCGCGGCCGGGCGATGTCCTCCAATACCACGAACCGCAGCGCAGTCCCCCTGGTCTTCTTGTCTACTCGCATCAGGGGCAGCAGATCGACCAGCGGTGCCCGATAGCTGGTAGGCAACCCCATGCGGGCGAACAGCTCGTGGTGCCGGTTCGCGCTGGCGCGGTCGAGCAGGCCCGAGTGCCGGGCCAGCTGGGCGGCAAAGACCATGCCGATGGCTATCGCCTCACCGTGGCGCACCGCGTAGCCGGAAGCCGCCTCGATCGCGTGCCCAAGTGTGTGGCCGTAGTTGAGCATCTCCCGTCGTCCCACGTCGGTGAGGTCTTCGGAGACGACCTCGGCCTTGACCCGCACCGAACGCACGACGAGTTCAGTCCGGTCTGCCCGTCCGGTGGGGTCGGCGGACAGCAGATCCAGGATTACCGGATCGGCGATGAATCCGCACTTGACGACTTCGGCCAGCCCCGAGCGGTACTCGGCCGCCGGCAGAGTGTCCAGCAGGTCGAGGTCGGCGATCACGGCCACCGGCGGATGGAACGCACCGACCAGGTTCTTGCCAGCAGCCACGTTGATCGCCGTCTTGCCCCCGACTGCGGCATCGACCATTCCCAGCAGCGTGGTCGGCACGTTGATCAATCGCACCCCGCGTAGCCAGGTGGCGGCCACGAAGCCGGCCAAGTCGGTGACGGCTCCGCCGCCAAATCCCACGATCACGTCGCTACGGGTAAACCCCTTCTGGCCCAGTCTATTCCAGCATTCCCGTGCCACATCGAGGGTCTTTCCGGACTCGCCGTCCGGCACCGCGATCCCGGTGACCTCGTACCCGGCCCCGCTCAGCCTTTCGTGGATCTGCACAAGAGCCCGCGCTGGTTGTGAACCGTGAATCAAGGCGATACGGGACGACCCCTGCGCGGCAGAGTCGACTTGGTCGGCGATCCCGCAGCCGACTGTCACCACATACGGAGCCTGCCCGCGTACCTGGATCGCCTCCGCAGCCGTCACGGGCACAAAGTTAGCGGGTGGTCTGGGACAGCGCCCTGCGTAGCTGATCCACGACCTCGGCCACGCCGTGAGCGCAGGCATCGACGGTGTCGGTGGCGACCTCGGCGTAGAGCGGCGCACGAGCGGCCAGCAGTTCGCGCAGATGCGCCCGGGGATTCATCGCCAGCAGCGGGCGGTCCCGGGCCAGGCCAACGCGTTTGGCGGCTGCCGGTACGTCGACCCGAAGCCAGATGACCCGATGACCGGCCAACAGGGCGCGGGTCCCGGTGTCGAGGATCGCACCGCCGCCGAGGGCCAGCACACCCTCGTGTTCGGCAAGGGCATGGGCCACCGCGGCAGTCTCGAGGCGACGGAAGTGATCTTCCCCGTCATCGACGAAGATGTCGCTGACCGACTTGCCGGTGGCCTGTTCGATATCGCGATCGGTGTCCCGGAAGCCGACCCCGAGAACGCCGGCAAGTACTCGTCCGACCGTCGACTTACCGGCTCCCGGCGCACCGATCAGCACCGCGACCGGTTGGCGCCGAATGCCCTCTCGGCAATCGCCCGCCTCGCTCGCTGCGCTCATCTGATCGTCAGGTTCTCGAGAAAGGCGGCGACGTTTCGTGCGGTCTCGGCAACGGAGTCTCCGCCGAACTTCTCGAGTACCGCGTCAGCCAGGACAAGGGCAACCATGGCTTCGGCCACGACACCTGCGGCCGGAACCGCGCATACATCACTACGTTGGTTGATGGCCACCGCGGCCTCACCTGTGGCGACGTCTACGGTGGCCAGCGCCTTCGGGACAGTCGAGATCGGCTTCATCGCCGCCCGTACCCGTAACAGATCCCCGGTGCTCATTCCGCCCTCGATGCCGCCGGCTCGCCCGGTCAGCCGCTGCAGTCGGTCCGCGCCGGAGACGATCTCGTCATGTGCCTGCGAACCTCGTCGAGCCGCGGTCTCGAAGCCGTCACCGACTTCGACCCCTTTGATGGCCTGGATCCCCATCAGCGCAGCAGCCAATCGCCCGTCCAGGCGACGGTCCCAGTGCGTGAAGCTCCCCAAGCCAGGTGGCAGTCCCTCGACCACGACTTCGACGACGCCGCCCAGCGTGTCGCCCTCTCGCTTGGCGGCGTCGAGTTCGGCGACCATCGCAGCAGCCGCCTCAGGATCGAAGCAGCGGACCGGATCGGCATCGATCCGATTCCGATCGGCCGCGGCCGGAATCGGATCCGCCACGGCGGTGACTCCTCCGATCGCGACGACATGACTGACCAGACCGGCTCCGGTCGTCTGCGCGAGGAAGGCAGCGGCCACTGCGCCCAGGGCCACCCGGGCGGCGGTCTCCCTGGCACTGGCCCGCTCCAACACCGGGCGAGCGTCGCCGAATCCGTATTTCTGCATCCCGGTCAGGTCGGCATGTCCAGGTCGCGGTCTGGTCAGCGGCGCGTTGCGCGCCTGGCCGGCCAGTACCGTCTCGTCCACCGGATCGGCGGCCATGACCGTCTCCCATTTCGGCCACTCGCTGTTGGCGATCTCGATGGAGATCGGGCCACCCAGGCTCAGACCGTGGCGCAGACCGCCGCGGAAGCTGACCTCGTCGCGCTCGAAACTCATCCGAGCACCGCGCCCGTACCCGAGCCGGCGTCGAGCCAAGGCGACGACGAGATCCTCGGTCGTGATCGATACCCCGGCGGGAAGGCCCTCGAGGATCGCGGTGAGAGCCGGACCGTGTGACTCCCCCGCCGTCAACCAGCGCAGCATGCCGCCAAGTTTGGCAGGTCCCGCCCGGTCGGCTGGGGCAGTGCTATCCCAGCGGTCCTAAAGCGACCACAACCAACCAGGCACCGACGAGTAGGGCGGGGCCGAACGGGATCGCCGTCCGCATGGTCGCCCGGCCGGTCACTATGAGCACCAACGACGCGAGAGCGCCGGCGGCGAAGCCGGCCAATGCGGCGAGAACGGCGAGTTCCCAACCTAGCCATCCGGTGTGCAGGCTGAGCAACGCAATCAGCTTCACATCACCGAACCCCATCCCACTCGGGCTGATCAGCGCCATCAGCAGGAATGCGGCGAAGGCCACTACAGCGCAGAGCAGCCCGCGAAGCAACGGCGTCCACGAACCCATCTGCACCGCGTCGACCAGCAGCACCGCGGCGCAGCAGAGCGCGCCGGTCATGGTGAGTCGATCGGGTAGCCGGTGATGTTCCAGGTCTATCGCAGCGAGCGTCAGCCCGATGACACCCAGCAAGAGAAAGGCTGCCAGGGCGGGCCGCCAGCCGATCGCGGCTGCCAGGCCGCCCAACACGACTGCGCCGAACCCAGTCATCAGCACACAACGACGACGGGTCGCCGGCCGACCCAGCAGCCAGCGGGCCGGGTCGCGCTGCCAGGGCCACACCCGGTCCGGGACCGTGACGCTCGTTGCCGCAGCAGCCGGGCCCAGCAGGGCGCCCACGAGTGCGCCGAGCGCCAGACCTTCCGAACTGTCCGCAATCGAGTTGATGATGCTCATGCTGGTGCGAGGCTGCCACCCGGGAGCAGCGCCGCACGCATCGCTTCCACAGGCGCCGGCAGGCCGGTGACCAGTTCGACCTGCCGCACGGCCTGCCACAACAGCACTGCCGCGCCTCCGATCACCCGCGACCCTTGCGCGCCGGCTGCCGAAACCAACGCCGTCGGCCACGGGTCGTAGCTGACATCGAGCACAGTCTGGGCGGCCCGCCACTGATGACCGAGCAGAGCCGTCGTCGCGGCGCCCGGGACGGTGCTGATCACCAGGTCCGCTGCCAACGGACTGGTAGGGCAAGGGGTGCCCTCGGATGACCGCCTGAGGAGGGCACTTCCTGGGTGTTGGGTGCCCGGCCAGGGGTGCACCAGGCCGGTCATGCCGAGCCGGTCGACCAACGCGAGCAGCGCGTCGGCCCGCGTGGGATCCCGGACAACAACGCCCAGGTGCTTGTGCCCGAGGGCGGCCAGTGCCGCGACAGCGGCCGATGCGGTACCTCCGGCGCCAAGGACCGTCGCCGATGTCGCGCCACCACCGGGTTTGCTGACTTCGTCCAGGGCGCCGAGCAGGCCGGCCACATCGGTGTTGTCCGCGTGCCAGCCGCGCTCGGTGCGAAGCAGGGTGTTGGCGGCACCCAACATCGAAGCAAGTTCCGATGCGGTGTCGGCACAGGCCAGCGCCGCCTGCTTGACCGGCATCGTCACCGACACACCACGCCAGCTCTCGTCCAGGTCGGACAACCAGCCGAGCAGCTCTGGACCGTGCAGTTCGACCCGGTCGTAGGTCCACCCGGTCAGACCAAGAGCGGCGTAGGCAGCCCGGTGCAGTAACGGCGACCGGGAGTGAGCGATCGGGCTACCGACGACCGCACAGTGGACGTCCAACACGGCTTCCTCAGGGACAGCGGGGTATCAGCCGCAGCCGAGACCCGCGGCCTCGCACTGGGCCTTGGCTTCGAGGAACTCCTCATAACTGGCCGTGAAGAAGTGGTTCCCCGCACTGTTCTGCAACACGTAGTAGATCCAGTCGCCCTCCGCCGGCTGCAGCGCACCGGTGATGGATGGCTGCCCAGGGTTACTGATCGGCGTAGGCGGCAATCCGACGCGAATCCGGGTGTTGTACGGCGAATCCGTGTTCAGGACGTCGGTGGTCAGCTCACCGCCGTTGATCCCCAGTTCATAGGCCAGCGCCGCATCGATTCCGAGTGGCATGGACAGGGCCAGCCGGTTGTAAATCACCCGCGCCACCAATGGCCGCTCTGCCTCGACCGTTACCTCTGATTGCACCAGCGAGGCCAGAGTGAGCAGCTCGTACGGTGTCAGACCGACCGCGGCGGCATTGGCCTCCAAGCCGGTCTCGATGGCCACCTCGTTGAAGTGTCCGACCATGTCGGTGAGGATCTCTACGGCTGTGGCATCGGGGCTGATGTCGTAGGTATCGGGATAGAGAAATCCTTCGAGCTGGCCGTTGGACCAGGCCGGCAGGCCCAGCTGGTCTGCTGAGGCAGCTGCTGCTTGGAAGTCGGCCAACGGAATCTCGGTCTGGTCGGCCAACGACTCCAAGGCTCGGGCGACGGTGTAGCCCTCCGGGATCGTGGCCCGGTCGAAGAGTTTCGATGCGGGATCCAGGATCAGGGCCACGGCGGCCTGGCCGCTCATCTGCGAGCGCATCTGATAAAAGCCCGGCTGGATGGTCATGATGTCGGGATTCTCCTCGGCCGCCGCCAGGAACGCCTGTGTGCTTGCCACGACATCTTTCTCGACCAGGACCTCGGCGATCTGCGACGTGGACGCCCCGGCTGCTACCTCGACCTCCACCGTGCCGCTCCCTTGTCCCGAGTAATCAGCGGCCGGCTCGGTCGCAAACAGGCCGACGATCGCTCTGCCGCCGAAGAAGATCCCAGTGACCAGGGCGGCGATCACGCCGAGCGTTACCAGGATTCCGAGCGGCCGCCTCCCTTTGCTGCGGCGAGGTGCCGTTGCCCGCCGGCCGCGCCGATGGCCGGCTTCGGCAACCGGCTCAACGGGCAGTAGCCCAAGTTCGTCGGCCACGTCCTCGACATGCACGTCCTCGGCATGCACGTCCTCGGCATGCACGTCCTCGGCGGCGGGTTCCTCGACGTGCGGGTCCTCGATCTGCGAGTCCGCAACGATCTGATCGTCGAGTAACGGCTCTTCGGTCGAAACCGGGACTGGCATCATCTCGCGCGGGTCGTTGTCGGCAACGCGCTGGCCGGGGTCAAGACCCTCTTGCGCAGGCGCATCGTCGTCGGCTGCGCGATGCCGACTCATCGCTGTCCCGCCTCGTGCGCTGCGCGAACCGCTCGGCTCATCGGCTCCCCTGCCTGCGATGAGCCAACTGATCCAGCCAGGACTGCAGGATGATCGCTGCGGCCGTCTGGTCGACGACGTCGCGCTGTGCCCGGCTGTCGAGACCACGCGCTGCGAGCAGTGCGCTCGCCGCACGGGTACTGAGCCGCTCGTCAACCAGACGAACAGGCACCGGTTCGACCAACGTTGCCACGTCCACAGAATAGGCGGTGGCCTCGTCGGAGGCCGCACCGTGGGCCCCGGACAGGTGCAGTGGCAGACCGATGACGACCTCGACCACCTCGTGCTCACGAACCAGTTCGGCGATGATTTTCTGATCTGCGCCGCTGCGGTCGCGAGACAACGTGGTCAGCGGCCTGGCGATGAGCGCGTACGGATCACTCAGCGCCACCCCCACCCGCACCGAGCCCACGTCGATGCCCAAGCGCCGCCCTGGAAGAGTTGTTTTCGCCGCACGATTATCT
>JACCUF010000040.1 GCA_013811975.1 Geodermatophilaceae bacterium
GCTCGGCGACCGTCTTCTTGATCCTCCGGCCGAGAAAGAACGAGTCCACGATGATGGCGACGAAGAACGCCATCCACAGCAACACGGTATAGCTCCGCACCCGAGAATCCGGGATGAAGTAGCCGATCAGGACCAGCGCGGCGATGAGCAGGAACACGCTGCCGATGTTGCGCCGCGAGTCGACGATATTGCGGACCAGGCGCCGCGCCGGGCCCTGATCCCGACGAGGCAGTGCGGCCTCGACCCCCATGGAGGCGGCGGCACGGGTGTCCTTGCGGCCGGACGCCTGCGTCTCGCGCATCCGGCGATAGGCCTCTTTCCGGGTCGTGGGCGGCGGTGGCGGCGGCCCGGAGCGTCGTCCCTCGGCATCGCGCCGCTTGGGCGTGGGCCGACCCTTGCCGACGGCTGCTGACTCGAGTTCGGCGGCCTCGATCAGGCGCTGATCGGCGTTCGCATCGGCTTTGCCGCGTCCGATGCCGGGCAGCTTCACTCTAGGCAGTTTCACTCTGGGCAGCTTCACAACTGTGCAATCTAGCGGCCGCTGAGGTTGCGGCCACCTCGCAGTCAAGCGGCTGGGCGTGAGCCATGACGACGTGGTGGCTGGGGTGAGGACGGGCAAGGGCCTATCATGGAACAGACCCAAGCCGGTCGCCGTTGGGTATATGACACAGTGACCACGGTGGCGAGCACACTGCGCCGGACGAGCGCCCAGGAGGGCATGGCATGACTGCAATCACCGAGAGCACCGCGACCACTGAGACCGACACCACCGAGACCGCGACCACCGAGACCGCGACCGGGCTGTTGACCGGCGTCGTCCTGTCCGACCCGGCCGCCGCCAAGGTGAGGGCGCTCATCGACCAGGAAGGTCGCGACGACCTGCGCCTGCGGATCGCCGTACAGCCCGGTGGTTGCTCCGGTCTGCGCTACCAGTTGTTCTTCGATGAGCGTGCCCTCGACGGCGACGTCGTAGCCGACTTCTCCGGAGTGCATGTCGTCACTGACCGGATGAGCGCCCCGTACCTCGGTGGAGCCGTCATCGACTTCGTCGACACGATCGAGAAGCAGGGCTTCACCATCGACAACCCCAACGCACAGGGATCTTGCGCGTGCGGTGACTCCTTCAACTGAGCGGCGCTCAAGGATCTAACCCGAATTGACTCAGCCGATGCCGGTGCCCACATCTGGGCGCCGGCATCGTCGTGTGTAGCGACCCGCGGCGGGCAGTCGGATGCGGCAGCCTCGCCTTTCCGGATTGAGATGGCCGGCCGCTCGCATGATCATGACGTTCCGAGGCATGATGGACACGGTGGGTGAGAAGACGGACACGAAGGGACACCGAAGCGCTGATATGGACGGCAGCCTTGCGTGGGTGCTCCGCCTGTTGCGCCTGGCGCAGGCCGGTCAGCCCGAGCAGGCGCTTGTTCAAGCCGACGAACGACTCGGCGCCGGTGAAAGCCTCGGTGTTCTCTACGTCCGTGCCGTGGCCCTGGACTGTCTCGGCGACCACGAGGGTGCGGCAGCTACGGCGGAGAGGATGCTTGCCATCACCGCCGGTCGCGGGGGGATTGCCACCGCCATCGGGCCGTCGACAATCGGTCCGGCACCCAATGCGAGCGCCGGTTGGCAGTCGATCGCGCTGTCCTTCCGGGCCTCCCAGCACATGCTGTTGAGCGAGTTGAACCCCCAGGTCTTCGACCTCGAGTCCACCCTGCACGACCTGGCCCAGGCCGAGGCGGCCCTGAGCAACGACGTCAGTGACGGATTCGTCCTAGCCACGGCGCATACGGGTCTGGGTCACGGCTACCACGACCTGCGCCTCTACGAACTTGCGCTGCCGCACTACGAGGCAGCTCTGGAAGCGTCCCTGACCCATTCCGCCGAGGTCGCGGTGATGACCGCGGTGACCAGTCAGCTCAATCTGGCTGAGCTGCACCTAAATTGGTCGGTGGAGCTGCACCGCATTCGAGAGACCCTACGAGCCCGGGACAAGAGCGCTACGGCGGCTCGGCACGCTGTACTGGCTCAGGAGTACGCGAGCACCGATGATGCGCAGTCCTATGCGGCCAGTGCCGCCCTGGTAGCGGCGTGTGCGGACTCCAGTGGGCCCCCCCAGGAAGTCGTGGAACGCATCCGTGAGGGGCTGCATGCGGTGCAAGGACACGGCCTTCGTGAAAGTCCGGCCTTCGCACTGCCGTTCCTGGCCTGGGCATTGGAGCGGGCCGGGCGGCTTACTGAGGCGCTCGAAGTTGCCGCTGAGGCCTGCGATGCGCTTCCGCCGGATGCGAAGTGGATCCTCACGTCGGCGGCCTACCACACCCGAGCGGCTCTCTTGGCTCGTTCGGAGTCGGACGCGGCGCGGGTCGGCCTGGCCTATGGGGATCAACTCGCCAAGACGATGTGGCGTCAGCGACTTCGTACGTTGCACAACGCGCGCTCAGCCCAGATCCTCGAACGGGTCACCCTGGAACGGGACCGGGTCCAGGTGCTGGCGCACACCGACGCGTTGACCGGGGTCGGTAACCGGCGGGCCTTCGACGTGCGGGTCGCCGAACTGGGTCGATCGGCCCCGGACTCGCTGCAGGTGGCCATGATCGTGGTGGACGTCGACCGGCTCAAAGCGGTCAACGATGCCGGCGGCCATGAGGCAGGAGATCTGACTCTGCAGGCCGTGGCCAACGCCCTCACCGGGCAAGTCCGGGCTGACGACCTGGTGGCCCGTCTCGGCGGTGACGAGTTCGTTGCAGTGCTGGAGGGCGTCGACCGCGCCCACGCGGCGGCGCTGGCCGCCCGAATGGTCGATGCCGTCTCGGCGGCACTGGGTTCGGCGGTGACTGTGAGCGTCGGGGTCGCGACCGGTCCCTCGTCCGAGGCGGGAGCCGGTCTGCTACGAGCGGCGGATCGGGCAATGTATGCGGCGAAGCGGGCAAGCCGGGGGGCAGTGCCCGACGCTGATCCCACCGTGCTCGATCAGAGCCGAACGGGGTAGTGGACCTCGGGGATGTCCGGAGTGATTCGGTTCTCCACGAAGATCCCGTGCCAGATCATGAAGATCAGTACGGTCCAGAGCTTGCGGGAGAAGTCGATCGGTCCGCGGCGATGGGCCTCGAGCAGGGCCAGGATATCGGTGCGGACGATCAGCTCCTGGGTCTGGGACTCGGTGATGATGGAACGGGCCCAGTCGTGCAGCTCGTTGGCCAGCCACGGCCGGGTAGGCACCGGAAACCCAAGCTTGCGACGGTTGAAGATGTGCGCGGGTACGACGTCGCGAAGGGCTTGGCGCAGAGCGTATTTTGTCGTCTCCCGGGTAACTCGTTCACTGACTGGCAGGGTGCAGGCGACTGCAAAGACCTCCGGGTCCAGGAAGGGCACCCGCAGTTCCAACGAATTGGCCATCGTCATCTTGTCCGCCTTGACGAGGATGTCGCCGCGTAGCCAGGTGAACAGGTCGATGTACTGCATTGCGGTCACGTCGTCGTACCCTCGGGCGCGGGTCTTCTCGTAGAGCGCAGCAGTGAGATCGGTCACCGATACGGCCGAGTCGT
>JACCUF010000108.1 GCA_013811975.1 Geodermatophilaceae bacterium
CGTCGGTCGGACGCGGGAAGTACGGGCCGTCCCAGGCGTGCCACTCGTGGTGTGGCTGGAGCCATTCGCGGTACGGGGCGAGGTCGTTGCGGCGCCAATCGCGCAGGACGACGCGCGAACGGTCAACTGGGGTGACGGCAGGATCGAGCACCCTCCTAGTCTCGTCATGGCAGCAACCGGAATCGTCGACGGCGCCGACTGAGTCCAGAAGTGGCGCGGAGAGGGCTGGCACTGGTGGTTGAGCGGATCGTCTCGGAGCTGTTCGACCCGTCGATGTGGCGCGAGGTCAGCGGCCCTGACATTGGTGGCGCGGACTTCGCCGACATCACCTACCACCGGCACGTCCTGGACGGCGCCGACCAGCCCGTCGTACGGGTCGCCTTCGACCGGCCGGAGGTACGCAACGCCTTCCGGCCGGGCACGGTCGACGAGCTCTACCGCGCACTCGACCATGCCCGGATGACCTCGGACGTCGGCTGCATCCTGTTGACCGGCAACGGTCCCTCCGCGAGCGACGGCGGATGGGCGTTCTGTTCCGGGGGCGACCAGCGGATTCGCGGCCGTACGGGGTATCAGTACGCCAGCGGTGAGACCGCCGAGACCGTGGACCCGGCACGAGCGGGCCGGCTGCACATCCTGGAGGTCCAGCGGTTGATCCGCTTCATGCCCAAGCTGGTGATCGCGGTCGTCCCGGGCTGGGCGGTCGGCGGCGGTCATTCGTTGCACGTCACCTGCGACCTCACCCTGGCCAGCGAGGAGCACGCCCGGTTCAAGCAGACCGACGCCGACGTGGGCTCCTTCGACGGCGGGTTCGGCTCGGCCTATCTCGCCCGGCAGGTCGGGCAGAAGTTCGCTCGGGAGATCTTCGCGCTCGGCCGTACGTACACCGCCGCGGACATGCACCGGATGGGCGCGGTCAACGCCGTGATCCCGCACGCCGAGTTGGAGCGCACCGCGTTGCAATGGGCGTCCGAAATCAACGCGAAATCGCCTACGGCGCAACGGATGTTGAAGTACGCGTTCAACATGATCGACGACGGCTTGATCGGTCAGCAGCTCTTCGCCGGCGAGACCACCCGGTTGGCCTACATGACCGACGAGGCGGTCGAGGGCCGGGACGCGTTTCTGGACAAGCGCGCCCCGGACTTCACCCCGTACCCCCGCTACTACTGACACTCAGCCAGGACTGGGCCCGGAACGACGCGGTCACCTGAGTTGATCATCGGCATGGGGGGTTCCGTCGCCGAAAACCCCCGTGTTTGCCGATGATCAACTCAGGTGTTCGCGGTCTCGAGCATCCGGAGAGTGTCGCCGGCGCTGTCCCACTCGATCAGACCCTCGTTGGCGAATCCACGCAACCAGCCCTCCATGGGCCAGCTCCCCCACCGCCGATGGAAGACCCGTGCATTGCGCACGATGTCGGCCAGGTGGCCGTAGGGCGGGTCCTCCACCGGGTGGTACTGGTGCCAGGCCCAGGCGCCGCCCACCCAGAAGAACGGCATCCCCAGCTTGCGCGCGGTGAAAGCGAGATCGGTGTCCTCGCCGCCGTAGCCGACGTAGTCCTCGCAGAATCCGCCAAGGGCTGCGAAGTCTGCGCGCCGGATGGCAAAGGACAGTGACCAGAACAACTCGTATCGGCACTCTGGGACGAGGACTCCAGCTTCAGGCGCCGGGCGCGCGGGATGCGGCACGGCGAAGCGGCTCAGTTCCTCAGCATCGACGCCGCGCCCGCAGATCGCTTCGGGCAGGTAACCCACTGGGCCGGCCAACAGCCCTCCCGACTGCTGGGCCATCCAACGGTAGCGCTCGATCAACTCGGGGCAGGGGATGCAGTCGACGTCCAGGAAGACAAGGAGATCGGCCGAGGTCGCAGCCGCCCCGGCGTTGCGCGCAGCAGCCAGCGGCAGCCGCCCTCTGTCGGCCCCCGAAGGCAAGCCCATCTCAAGCTTCACCACCGGTGGACCGTCCGGCAGATCCAGCCACGGATCGGCCCCGCCCATCCGGACGATGACGTGCTCGACGTCACCGGGTCGTCGAGCCAGCCGCTGCCCAGCCAGGCCGCGACGCATGCTCGCCAGGTGCGCCGTCCGGTCGCGGACGGTGGTGATCACCGCGATTCCGGCCACAGTTCAGCCCGCCGTGGCAAGCGTAGGGACGGAATCGGCCACCGTGGCGCCAGCGATGCCACCGGCGTCGCCGGCAATGTCGAGCAACGCCTGCGCCATCCTGGCCGAGCCCTGCCCGTCGCAGTACTCAGACCATCGCGCTCCCCCTAGCGCCTCAGCCTGGTCGAGCAGTAGCGGCCAGCGGTGGCGATCTGGCCAGGTCGACACAGAGACGCAGAGATCGTTTCGAACCAGTGCGGCGGCATGCGCGCGCTGTTCATCGAACGGCCGCTCCTGGGGTACGGCGATCAGCGCCCGGCCGGCAGTGGCCACATCCGCGATGGCCGCGTCACCGGCGGCGGCGACGACAACGTCGGCTCGACACAGCACTGACCATGGGTCGGTCACCCATCCCAGGCGCTCGACGGTCCCGATCCGGTTGTGCCCGCGGCGGCCCTCAGTGGCGCCGCCGGGAAAGGGAGACTCGGGATGAGGCGCGACCGTCGCACCTGAGCCACCCATCAGATGCCAGTGCGTGCCCGGTACGGCGGCCGCTTCGGCCAAGTCGGTGCTGGTCACCGAGTCGCCGCCGCGGCCCAACATGAGCACGACGCAACGCCCCGGGCGCGGACAGCGACCCGTCACCCGGACGCGGCCGTCGAAGCGGGACACCGGCCCGACCCAAACCGTCTTGTCCGCCCAGCGTCGTGGCCATTCGCCATGCGTGGCTCGGGGCCAGGGCGCAACGATTGTGGACGCGACGTCGTACCCGAGGGCGTGGGCACGATCCATCCGACGGCCACGCATGGCCACGGCGACCGGCGGGATCGAGAGCAATCGTGCCAGCAGCAACACTTCCACTGACACGTCGCTAACCAGGACCGAGCAACGCTGTTCCTCGGCCCATCGCACGATTTGGCTGCTACGCTCCCGTAAACCGCTGTGCCGCAATGGGACCCAGTGCAGGCTCTCTGCTGCGGTAACGTCGCCCACGACCGGTGGGTTGTCGTCTCGAGCCAGTCGGAGTTGCCTGACGTCCGCCGGGCAGTCGGCCGCCGAGCTCAGCACCGTCATCCGCGACCCGACATGGGATGCGACCGCGGCGGCTCGATGCAGATGTCCGGACCCGACGTGGTGGGCGTAGTAGCCGATCATGACGGGACACCGAAGCCAGCGGTCGCCGTACGAGCCGGTGGGCGAGCGGGCCGGAAGGGGACCGGCAGCTTGATCGTTGGAGGACCCGTGATGTCTCGATAGAGCTCGACATAGGCGTCCACCATCCGGTGCACGTCGCAGCTCTGTTCGGCGCGGGCTCGAACGGCCGAGCGCTGCAACGGCATCGCCGCCCGGATCGCGTTCGCCAAGGCGCCGACATTGCCCGGTTCGGCCAATCGGCCACTTGCCGGGCTGATCACGTCGGGAACAGCTCCGCGGGCGAAGGCCGCAACTGGCGTGCCGACCGCAAGCGACTCGGCGACCACGAGCCCGTACGGCTCGTCCCAGCACGGAGTCACAACGGCGACCCCGGACGAACCGACCAGGGCCACCAGGTCACGATGGGTGAGGTGGCCGACCCAGGTGGCATCCCGTCCGAGTCGGGGGGCGATCTGTTCGTCGAAATAGTCGAGGTCGGGAGCCGGTCCGGCGAGCACGAGGGGTACGCCGGCCTCGGCGGCCGCGTCGATGGCCAGGTGGGCTCCCTTTTCCGGCACCAGGCGCCCGGTCCACACCGCATGCGCTCCGCCGGGCCCAGGTGCCCAGATGTCGAGGTCGACCCCGTTGCTGATCACCGGAATGGTCCCCAGGGCCGGCTGCCAGGCGCGCGCCGTCCACTGCGAGACGGCCACCGGTCGGATCCTCCGTCCGCCGTACAGCGCCGACTCCAACCACGGGGTCGGGGGCGTGTGCAGGCTGAGTACCGGGGGACGAGCGAGGATGTCGGCCATTGCTACGGGCAGGTAGTGCAGACAGTTGAGTTGTACGACGTCGAAGGACTGATCCCGGGCCAGTCGGAGCATCAAGCGCTGATAGGCATGGTGTTCGCGCAGGAACTGCTCCGGTGGCATCGACACGTCCCCACGCGCCCGGGCCGACGGGGCGAAGCCGATGTCGTCCAGGATCTCGAGCCTGCCCAGCGCCGGATCGGATCCGTTGCCCGCAAAGACCGTGACCTCGTGGCCGCGGCGGGTCAGCAGGGTGGCCAACGTCCAGGTGTGTGCCTCCATGCCGCCGGCGAAGGGTTCGGCGATCGGGAAGCGCACCCCGGCCACGAGTGCGATGCGCAGCCTGGCTGCCCTCATCGCTTTCCCGCCCTCTCGGCTCGCGCGAGCACGTCCCGGTAGATCTGTTCGTGTAGGGCCGCGATCCGCTCCCGCTGCGCGGTTCGGGTCACGGCGCACAGCGGTGCGGGCCGACCGGCGGCTCGCGCTGCCCAGACCGCGCGGGTGAGCGACACCGCGTCCAACCCCGCTTCGTTCAGCCCGAACGAGAACACCGGACCCTGGTCCGCGTAGTAGCCGCAGGTCGGCGCCGCCACGGCCGTACCGAGATCGCGGCAGGCCTCGAGCCAGCCGGAATGGGTCCCGTACCGGTAGGGCAGGACGGAGACGTCGAGATCTGCGAGGTAGGCCCACAGTTGGGCATCGGAGAAGAAGTCGTGGACGTGCAGTTGGGCACCGCGTGCGTGAGCGGCATGCAACGCCTCGACCAGGACTGCGTCGTGCCGGTCACCGTCGGCCTCCGCGACGTCGCGGTGCACATCGATGCGCAGTGTCGCGTCCCCCATTTCTTCGACTGTGTCCATCAGTGCGGCGACGACCGGGGCTCCCGACATGCACGGTCGCATGCTCTTGAGATGCAGCCCCACCAGAAAGGGGCGCGACTGCGCAGCAGCGGCGGAGGTGCGCGGCGCACCGGACGCGCCCACTTCCCGGCTGAGCAGGTCGGCGAGATCAAGGACATGGGGATGCGGTACGACCCGAGCCACCCGGCCCCACCGGCGCTCAATTTCCGCTGCGGCACCCGCCGTCAGGGTGATCAACGCGTCCGCTGCGGGGACGAGGATGTCGAGATGCTCGTCGTGTGCGGCCGGGGTGTCGTGATGGGGATTGCGCAGGTCATGCACCGTCAGGACGAGGGGCTTCCCGAACTCGGCGAGTACAGCGACCAATTCGTGCAGCAAGCTCGGCGAGCAGGCGTCGAAGCCGAAATGGATGTGGAAGACATCGAAGTCGTCGGCATGCCCTCGCACCCAGTCCGGGTCCAGCATCGCAGGCGGCCACCATGGTTGTGTCGGGTCGGGCAACCGCCGTACCGGGTCCCGGCTGACTTGTCCCGGTGCATCTGGACCGGGCCGCGCCAGGTGTCGCACGTAAACATGATCGGCGGGGATCGAAGCGATCCGCACGGGCGACGAGACCCGCACCGCCGACGCGACCCGGGCGTCTGCGATCAATAGCTCAGCAGCAGTCACCGTCTGGGTCCTCACTCCCCGAGCTGACATCATTGTCGCTTGCTTACAACGTAAGCTACTCGGTAGTAGGGCGTCTTGTCACCCCGGTTCCTCATGAGTACCCCGGTCCGGACTTTTGAATCAGCGGACAGTGGGCTGCTCCGCACCCTACGGTGGCGGCCATGAGTCATCCGACGACGGCACAGCCTGACGACGCACTCTTCTCCGCGGAGGAATCATGAGCACCGCCACAGCCCGGATCGGAGTCACCGGCCTCGCGGTCATGGGGCGCAATCTGGCCCGCAACCTCGCCCGCAACGGCTTCACGGTGGCCCTGCACAACAGGACCTACGCGAAGACCCAGAGTCTCGTCGACGATCACGGGGACGAGGGCGAATTCGTTCCGAGCGAGAGCGTCGAGGACTTCGTCGCCTCGTTGGAGAAGCCCCGAACGATCATCGTCATGGTAAAAGCCGGGGAGCCGACCGACGCCGTGATCGACGAACTGACCCCCTTGTTGGACGAGGGCGACGTCGTCATCGACTGCGGCAATGCGCAGTTCACCGACACCCGCCGCCGCGAGGAAGCACTGCGTGAGCAGGGACTCAACTTCGTCGGCGCCGGCGTTTCGGGCGGCGAGGAGGGTGCGCTGCTCGGGCCGAGCATCATGCCCGGCGGATCAGTGGAGGCCTACGAGCGCCTCGGCCCGGTCTTCGAGAAGATCGCCGCCCAGGTCGACGGCACGCCGTGTTGCATCCACATCGGCCCCGACGGCGCTGGCCATTTCGTGAAGATGGTGCACAACGGCATCGAGTACGCCGACATGCAGCTCATTGCCGAGGCCTACGACCTGCTACGCGAGGGACTGGGCATCACCCCGGCTGAGGTCGCCGACATCTTCCGGGAATGGAACCAGGGCGACCTCGAATCGTTCCTGATCGAGATCACCGCGGATGTGTTGGCGCACAACGACGCTCGTACGGGCAAGGCCTTGGTGGACAGCATCGTCGACGAGGCTGAGCAGAAGGGCACCGGCCGATGGACCGTACAGAGTGCCCTGGACCTGGGCGTACCGATCACCGGGATCGCCGAGGCGACCTTCGCCCGATCACTGTCCGGGCACCGCGAGCAACGGGCGGCCGCACGGGAAGCCTTTGGCGGGGGGACCGGAAATGCCTGGGCGGCTGAGGATCGCGAGAGCTTCATCGAGGACGTCAGCCGGGCGCTGTACGCGTCCAAGGTCGTCGCCTACGCCCAGGGCTTCGACCACATCCAGGCCGGCAGCGAGGCCTTCGACTGGGCCATCGACCGCGGCGGCGTGGCCACCATCTGGCGGGGGGGCTGCATCATCCGGGCTCGGTTCCTCGATCGGATCAAGGAGGCCTACGACGCGGACCCGGACCTGACCACACTGTTGGTCGCGCCGTACTTCGCCGCCGCGGTCTCCGACGGGGTGGACAGCTGGCGTCGGGTGGTCGCTGATGCCGTACGGGCTGGGGTGCCGACCCCAGCCTTCTCCTCGTCGCTGGCCTACTTCGACGGGCTGCGGCGTGGCCGGCTTCCGGCGGCATTGATCCAGGGTTTGCGGGACAACTTCGGTGCGCACAGTTACCGCCGGGTCGATGACGATGGTGCTTTCCACACTGGATGGGCCACCGATGACAGGCTCGAATCCCCCGCCTGACCCGCCTCCTGCTTGAACCAACTGAGGTGAAGGACGCCTTGTGTCGATAGGTTCGATACAAGGCGTCCTTCACTCGGACCGATGGAGGCTGGAAGGCTGCATGCTCCAGATAGACCAGCGTGACAGCGGGGTTGTCGTGCTGCGCTTGGCTCACGGCAAGGTGAACGCCCTCGACGTCGAACTCCTCGAGGCGATCATCGTCGCCTTCGGTGAAGTGGCCGACGCCCCGGCTGTGGTCCTCACCGGCGAGGGTTCGAGTTTCTGCGCAGGCGTCGACCTGCGCCGGATCGCCGGTGCGAGCGACGCCTCCGAGATCGCGGAGTTCCTCGACGCCTTGTCCCGGGCGCTGCTGACGGTGTTCACCCACCCCCGGCCGGTGGTCGCCGCGGTCAACGGGCATGCCATCGCCGGTGGGTGCGTGCTGGCCGCCGCCGCGGACGTACGGCTGATGTCCGGCGGCTCGATGGGCCTGACCGAACTCAAGGTCGGGGTGGCCTTCCCGACCGCGGCGCTGGAAATCGCCCGGCATGCCGCCGGCGCCAAGGCCCAGTCGCTGATCCTGACCGGTGCGCTCATCACACCCGAGGAAGCCGTCGAGGTCGGGCTGATCGACCGAGTCGTAAGCTCCGGCGATCTGATGGGCACCGCAATGGCCAAGGCGCAGGCGTTGGCGCGCATTCCGGTTGCCAGCTTCGAGATCACCAAGCGGCAGTTGCACGCGCCGGCGATGGCCGCGATCGCGCGGGAGTACGAGATCTACGATGCGATCGTCGCCCACACGTGGACCTCCGACAGCGGACGTGTCGCGATCTCAGGCTTCTTGGCCAACCTCAACCGATCCCGGAGCTGACGTGGACGAATCTCGTAATGTGCTCGGCGGGCCGCTCCAAGAGTGTTCCGGTGACCCGGTCACAGGCTTCTACCGCGACGGCTGCTGCAACACCGACCCCGCTGACTTCGGCAGTCACACGGTCTGCGCGGTGCTCTCCGAGGAGTTCCTCGCTCACCAGAAATCGGTCGGCAACGACTTGTCCACGCCACGTCCGGAATACGGGTTCAGCGGGCTGAATCCCGGCGACCGGTGGTGTGTATGTGCCTCCCGATGGCAGCAGGCCTACGTGGCGGGTGCAGCGTCCCCGGTAATCCTGGCGGCCACGCACGCCCGCGCGCTGGACCTCATTCCGCTGGAGGCCCTGCGCGAGCACGCCGCCGACATCCCCAGCGACCCGAGCGAACTCCTCTGAGCGGAGGCCCTAACTGGCCGGCTGGGTAGCGAAGCGGCGGTGGGATGCCTGGACCTCAGCAGAGGGTTCCCGGTTGGGGCAGATAATCGAAACTCAGCGCACATCACCGTTATGCCGGCGAAGCCGATAGATTTAGGATCCCTAATTGGAGGAATGATGAGACTGAGCCCCATCGTGTGGATAATCATCGCGGTCGTGATCCTGCTTGCTCTGGTGCTGCTAGCAGTTAAGCTGGGATCCAACAAGAAGGCCGACCGTGACCGCGGCAAGGCCGGTGACATCAGGCAGAGCGCGGCCTCGGACGAGAGGTCCATTCAAGAGCACAAAGCGGAGGCCGCTGAGCAGGAGGCAGGCGCCCGCGAGGCCCAAGCGGAGGCAGACCGCAAGGCCGCCACGGCGGACAAGCTGAAGTTACAGGCGCAGGAGTTCAGTGAGCGGGCAGCCGGCAAAGAGACCGAGCAACGCGATCGCCTCCGTGCAGCCGACGAGATCGACCCCGACGTACCGGATCCGGGACACCACGATGATGGGGTTGGCACCACCCACCGGCCCTGAATCTCCCGCGCGCCGACAGCTGGCCGTCAGCGGAACGCCGTGGTCAGCGGGGATGCTCGGGCGGCCGTGTTCCCAGAGGTACGGCGAGGCCTTCGTCGGCGAGCAGGATCTCTCCGCTGAACACCGCTGCCGCCTCGGTCCGGGATAGCTCGCGGTCGTTGCCTGGCCAGAAGTGGGTCAGCATGAGCCGGCGCGCCC
>JACCUF010000440.1 GCA_013811975.1 Geodermatophilaceae bacterium
GCCGCCTGGCTGATCCTGGCCGCTCTGGGGTTCACCGCGGCACTCGGCGGATTCGGGGAAGGACTGTTCCCGCGGCTGACCTCCGGTGACCCGAGTGTGCCCGGGGAGGCACGCGACGGGCTGGACATCCTGCAGGACAACGCCAAGACCGGCGCCGGCCTGACCTTGCTCGTCGACGGCGTCGCGGCCACCGACGAACGCCTGGTCGACCCGATCACCACCGCTCGCCGAGAGCTGACCGCCATCGAAGGAGTGCTCCGGGTGCTCGACCCGTTGGCCGTCCCAGGCGGGCCCGCCGGACCGGCCGCGGCCGGACTCGTCGCCGCAGGTGGTGACGGCCTGCTCGTCGTCGTAGACCTGGAACCCGACCTGCCCGAAGCCGACAGCGACGCCGCGCTGACGGCGATCCAGGCGCGACTCGACAACACGGCAACTGAGATCACTGCATCGGTCGCGGAGGCTCGGGCGCTGGTCGGCGGAGCCCGTCCGCTGTTCACCGCCATCACCGATCAGGTCTCGGCCGACCTTGCCACCGGCGAAGGCATCGCACTGCCGGTCAGCCTGCTGGTCCTGATCCTGGTCTTCGGCGGTTTCCTCGCCGCCGGGATGCCGATCATCGGGGCGATCGCCTCGATCGCCGTCAGTCTCCTCGGGCTGCTGGGCTTCTCCTACCTGATCGACCTCGACGCCAGCGTGGTCAATGTTGTGACGGTGCTCGGGCTGGGCCTGTGCATCGACTACGGCCTGTTGATCGTGTCCCGCTTCCGCGAGGAACTCCGTAGGGCGACACCTGGCACTCCGGTGCCGGACAAAGAACAGGTCGGTACGGCGC
The DNA here is from genome assembly GCA_013811975.1 of Geodermatophilaceae bacterium. GTDB lineage: Bacteria > Actinomycetota > Actinomycetes > Mycobacteriales > Geodermatophilaceae > JACCQS01. The sequence goes on from JACCUF010000440.1 coordinate 833, forward strand.
TCGGGGCGACACTGGCCAGCGCCGGCCGCACCGTCGTGTTCTCCTCGGTCACCGTCGGGATCAGCCTGGCCGGCCTATTGCTGTTCACCGCCGACTTCCTGCGCGCGGTGGGGGCCGCCGGGATCAGCATCGTCCTGGTCGCCCTGCTCGTCGCCTTGACCCTCGTCCCCGCGCTGCTGGCAGTGGCCGGGTCTCGGATGGTCCGGCCCGGTCTGTTGCACCGAATACCCGGGCTCCGGATGGTGCTGCGCCGGTTCGGTGACATCTCGCCACCCGAAGGCTTGTTCTCCCGGCTGGGCCGCGCCACCCAACGCCGTCCGATCCTGGTTGTGCTCGGGACCCTCGCGGTGCTGGCACTACTCGCCGCACCCGTCTCGGACCTTCAGCTCCGCAATTCCGGCGTTGCTCTCTTGCCCGAGTCCGCGCCGCAGCGGCAGTTCTTCGACACGCTTACCGCTGAGTACCCGACCGCCGGCTTTCCCGCCGTGCAGATCGTAGGCCGAGCCAGTCCCGGGCAGATGGCCGAGCTGGCCGAGCAGATCAGCGCGATGGACACAACGTTCACGGTGGCGCCGCCGGCCGAGGTCGGTAGCGGCTACAGCGTCATGAACGTCCATACAGCCGACGGGGACGCGGCCAGTCCGGCGGCTCAGAACCTGGTCGAGGTCCTACGAGCAGATCGCCGCGACTACCAGACGTGGGTCACCGGGCAGAGCGCCGGCCTGATCGACTTCGTGGATGCCATCGAAGATCGGGCGCCCTTGGCCGTTGCCGTCGTGGTGCTTGCGACGTTCGTGCTGCTTTTTCTGATGACGGGCTCGATCCTGGTGCCACTCAAGGCCCTGCTCATGAATATCGTCTCCCTCGGCGCCTCATTCGGCGTGCTGGTCTGGGTGTTCCAGTACGGCAACCTCAGCGATCTGCTGGGCTTCACCCCGACCGGCGGCATCGAGACGACGATCCCATTGTTGGTGCTGGCCTTCGGGTTCGGGCTGGCGATGGACTACGAGGTCTTCCTGCTGAGCCGAATCAAGGAGTTCCGCGATAGCGGGATGTCCAACAACGAGGCGGTGGTGGCCGGCCTACAACGCTCCGGACGGATCATCACCTCGGCCGGCCTGATCGTCGTCCTCGTCTTCGCCGGCTTCGTGGCGGGTCAGCTGATCATCATCAAGCAGACCGGCGTCGCCCTCGCAGTCGCCGTCGCCATCGATGCCACCCTGATCCGCTGCCTGCTGGTGCCGGCCACGATGACTCTGTTGGGCGAGTGGAACTGGT
>JACCUF010000171.1 GCA_013811975.1 Geodermatophilaceae bacterium
GACATGTGGGCGCGCGGCTTGGCCACACCCCGCGACGAGTCCGTACGGCTCAGCCGACTCGAATTTCGAGAGGCGGTCCTGTGGGTGGCGAACGGAAATTCTCGGGCCCGCAGGTTCTACGAAGCCGCCGGCTGGGCTGCGGACGGCACCGAGCGCACCGATGACTCCTTCGGACCGCCGATCGACGAGGTCTGCTACCGCCGATCCCTGCCGTCCGTGCGGGGTGGAGGACGGGCGGGCCACCAACCCACGACCCAGGAGGTTCCTCGATGACACCACGCAACGAAGAGATCATCGCCATCACCGGCGGATACGTCGTACCGGTGTCCGACCCGCCGATCTCGAACGGGACGGTGCTCCTGCGGGGCGGCAGGATCGCGGACGTCGGCGACAAGGTGAAGATTCCGCGGCAGGCGCAGATCGTGGACGCCACCGGCACCTGGGTCCTGCCCGGCTTCGTCGAAGCGCACGCCCATCTCGGCGTACACGAGGAGGCCGAGGGCTGGGCCGGGCAGGACACCAACGAGATGACCGACCCGAACGGTGCACGCCTGCGCGCCCTGGATGCGATCAATCCTGATGACGAGGGCTTTCGGGATGCACTTTCCGGTGGCGTGACAACGGCGGTGATCAAGCCAGGGTCGGGCAATCCGATCGGCGGGCAGACCGTGGCGCTGAAGTGCTGGGGCCGAGTCGTGGACGAGATGCTGCTGAAGGAACCGGTCAGCGTGAAGAGCGCGCTCGGGGAGAACCCCAAGCGGGTGTACGGCGACCAGAAGAAACTGCCCTCGACCAGGCTCGGCGTCGCCGCGGTGATTCGCGACGCCTTCATGAAGGCCGAGGACTACCGGGCGAAGCGCGCGGCCGCACAGCAGAAGAAGGAGCCCTTCGACCGCGACCCGACGTGCGAGATCCTGGTCCGGGTACTGGACGGCGAGTTGCCGTGGTGCCAGCACGTGCACCGCGCCGACGATGTGGCCACGGCGATCCGACTGGCCGACGAGTTCGGCTACCGGCTGGTGATCAATCATGGGACTGAGGGCTACTTGATCGCCGACCTCATTGCGGCCAAGAACATTCCGGTCATCATCGGGCCGCTGTTCACCAGTCGCAGCAAGGTCGAACTACGGCAGCGTTCGCTGCGCAATCCGGGCCTGCTCGCTCGGGCCGGCGTGCAGATCGCCATCACGACCGACCATCCGGTGGTTCCGATCCATTTCCTGGTGCACCAAGCGACGCTGGCCGTCAAGGAAGGACTGGACAGGGACGAAGCACTGCGCTCGCTGACGATCAATCCCGCGCAGATGCTCGGCCTGGACGACCGGGTCGGCTCATTGACGGCGGGTCTGGACGCTGATGTCGTTATCTGGTCCGGCGATCCGCTGGAAGTGATGTCCCGTGCGCTGCGGGTCTTCATCGGCGGGCGCGAGGTCTACGCGTGGGACGAAAGCGCCGGAGCCGGTCGAACCTCAGACCCGTACGCCGCCTTCTGACTCAAGTTGATCATCGGCAAACTCCGGGGTTACGTCACCAAGAACCCCCGGTTTGCCGATGATCAACACTAGACCCGCCGCCATCACTACCCTCGACCAGTGCCCGGACGATCCAGCTTTCCGGCGATTCCGCCGGTGACCGATCTGCTGGTCGTCGCCGTGAGTGCGATCGAGGGGACGCCGCGCGCGGGCCAGCAGCAGATGGCAACCGCCGTCGACACGGCGATGAACACCGACGAGCACCTTCTCGTCCAAGCCGGCACCGGAACCGGGAAGTCGTTGGCCTACTTGGTGCCTGCGCTACGGCACGCGGTCGAGAACCGCGAGCCGGTCGTCGTGTCGACGGCGACGCTGGCTCTGCAGGCCCAGATCGTGGACCACGATCTACCGGTGCTCGTCGATGCCCTCGAACCGCTGCTCGGCCGGAGACCCGAGGTGGCACTGGTCAAGGGCCGGGCGCACTACGCCTGCCGGCACAAGCTGGCCGGCGGCTATCCCGCGGAGGAGCCGACCCTCTTCGAAGCACCCGCGGCCAGCGGCCCAACTTCGTCGTTGGGGGCGGCGGTCGTACGGCTGCGTGAGTGGGTCGAGTCCTCGAAGACCGGCGATCGGTCGGAATTGGTGCCCGGCGTTCCCGACCGGGCCTGGCGGCAGGTCTCGGTAACAGCGCACGAATGCCTTGGCGGGCAACGCTGTCCGCATGCGGCGACCTGCTTCAGCGAACTGTCCCGGGCCAAGGCCCGCGAGTCCGACATCGTCGTCACCAACCACGCCTTCCTCGCCATCGATGCCTTCGAGGGCCGAGCCATGCTGCCCGAGCACCAGGTGGTGATCATCGACGAAGCCCACGAACTGGCCGATCGGGTCACCGGCGTCATCTCCGATCAGCTCAGCGCGGTCTCGGTCTCGGCCGCGGCCGGTGCCGCCGCCCGGC
>JACCUF010000172.1 GCA_013811975.1 Geodermatophilaceae bacterium
GACCACGACCGACCACCGCACCGCCGAGGACCACCGCCACACCCACGGTCCAGAATGCGGACACGAAGCCGTGATCCACGAGGACCATGTGGACTACCTGCACGACGGCCACGCTCACCGCGAACACAGCGGCCACTACGACGAGTGCGCAGACTGCCAGTGCAGCAACTGCGCCGACGTGTGCGCGAACTGTGTCTGCGCGGATTTCTCCTGCGGTAACTGCAACCACAACACCTGCTCGTGCTCCAACTGTGCCGACGCGTGTGCGAACTGCAGCTGCGCCGATTGCAGCTGCGCGACCTGCAAGCACGCGGCCTGACCTGGGGCAGCGCTCAGCGGAGCGTCAGTCGTAGCACCAACTGACAATCGGACTTCTTGATCACTATCGCCGGCTAGCGGAGCCCGCTGCCGATCAGCGTCGTCGCGTCCACCTCGGTGACGTCGTCATGCTCGAGCAGGGCAAGGTATTCCGTACGGACAGCGTCGATCTGGGCGTCGTCCAGCCCGTGCAACAAACCTCGAAAACCGGACCCGGTGACGAGCAGCCAGGCCGACTCCGGTGTCAGGGCAACGGTCAGCTCATGCACGACGACTCGGGGGTCACGAAGGCCACGCTCGGACAGCCATCGGGAGTATTCCGCTGCCGTCGAGATCCGCTCGATCAAGTACGGCTCGCGAGGGCCGGGAGCCGGCTCGCCGCGGACCAGGGCGACCGCAGCCGCGAGCCGGTCGCCGACCGCGGCCATGGCTCCTCGACGCCAGATGGTCAGTGCGGCCCGGCCCCCCGGGCGTAGGAATCCGATCAGCCGTTCTGTGCCCGCTGGCATGTCGGCGAAGAAGAAGATCCCCAGCACGCACTGCACCACGTCGTAGCTTCGCACCGCCCCGGGTGCCTCTTGCCGCTCCGGTGCACCAGGCCATTCCAGGACATCGGCTCGGTACGCGGTCAGCTGCGGAAGCTCAGCGGCGGCGGTTGTGACGGTCGTGACGAGCGGCGCGCTCAGGTCCACCGCGTCGACATGGCCGGTAGGACCGACCAAGCGGGCTGCCGGGATCGCAGAGGCGCCATCGCCACAGCAGGCGTCCAACACCCACTCCCCTGGTTCGGGTTTCGACACCTGCACAGTGGCCTGGCCGACGCGATCCCACAGCGGGGTGGAGAGCCGCGAGAAATCTGCGGCGGCGGGATCGAAGGAGGCTACGGCTCGCTGTAGTGCCGCATTCGTGTTCTCTGCTGCGCTCATCGCACAATGATAACTATTCTCATCTTATGCCCGGCGATCGTCCCCGCTTGGTTCAGCGTCCCCCCGCCGTGCCCGTACCTGTCAGGATTGCGCGCATCCTGGCTCATAGCTTTGAGGTGGTGGACTTCGCATGGTCGAACTCGATTTCGCCTATCTCGCTCCCGACACCGCTCCTGACCAGGACCAGGTGAAGCGGGCAGTCGCCGAGGCGGACCGCCTTTCGGTGGCCGGCCCGGTATGCGCCCTCGGCGCCGTGCTGGCCGCGCTGCGCCGGCGAGACCGTCTGGACGTCGCAGTCTCCTGGGTACCGTCCGGCGACCCGCTCGCATCGGGCCTGTCCCGGACCTGGGGCGTGGACGCCGCTGGCCGACTGTCCGGCGAATCCGTCCGGACGCTGGGGCTGGTATGTGACGACCGAGCCGGGGTTCTGCTGGCGCGCGGGCGGATCACCGCCGCCCAGCCCACGCAGCCCGCGCCCGCGGCCTTGCGACGCGGCCGTACCAGTTCGAGGTTCGGTGCCCAGATCTACCACGACGACAAGCGAGTCGCCGACGGCGAGATCATGCGGGTCGACGTACGCCCGGATTGGACAGCCGAGGACATGCTCAACGTCAATGTGCACAAGCAGCTCTGGCGCCGAGGGGAGATCACTCGCGGCCGGGCGATCCAGGTCGCCTGCGACGAGGCCCGGATCGAGATCGACGGCGTGCCCCTGCCGCGGCCGATGACCAAGTGGACCTGGTATGCCGACCCGCGGCTGCGCTGGACTCTGATCAGCGCCTGACTCCCAACCGACCGCACCAGCGACAGCTTTTGGTTCGCTGATCATGCTGCACACGGTTCAGTCGAGCGGACCTTGACGCGCCTGTCCCTCGGCCGCTTCCGGAGCGAGAACGGCGTACGGCTTCGATCTGTCAACGCTGAGAACTCGACGCAGGACCGTACGACCAGCCCAGAACAGCACGGCGGCGATCAGCAGCGCGACCGCGCCCAGAACCAAGATCGGGATGCCCGTACGCAGAGCGTCCCCGGCCGCCAACGCGACGATCGTGGGTACGGCGAAGCCGAAGTAGACGACGAGATAGAACACCGATACCAGTCCTCCGCGGCGATCCGGCGGGGCGAGCAGGTCCGAGACGGTGATCCCTGACGTCATCGCCAGGCCTTCCGAGACCCCGATCAGCAGCGAGGCCGGCAGGACCCATGGCCAACCACCCGGTTGAACGGCGAGATAGCCGAAAACGCATCCTCCGGCGGCGAGCAGCGCCGCGGTCCAGCCGCAGGTGCTCGGCCCCCACCGGCGGGCGAGGGGCGTGGCAGCGGCCGCTGATCCCTGAACGAGCAGGGCGCTCACGCCGACCAGGGCGAAGACCGCCCCAAATCCCTGAGCGGCCACCAATAACGGGAAGACGGTGAGCGAGAGAACGGCGTAGGTGTAGACGAGCAGACCGATCGGGAACAAGTAGGCCGCGAAGCCTGGCCCTGCACCGGGTGGGATCCCGATCTGTAGCCGTCCCGGGCGGTGCTCGGTCATCGTCTCCGGGATGCCCCGAGTCAGGAAGAAGGCCATGGTCACCAACAGCATCGGCAGCGCGAAGGGCAAGATCTCCGGCAACGGCGCCCATTGCACGAGCAGCCCGGAGGTCAGCGGGCCGATGGCGAATCCCGATGCCATCGCCGCACTGGCCCGCATCGCGGCGCCAGCGGCCCCCTCCGGTCCGGCCAGTTCACGCATCCAGACGACGCCGACGGTGAACACCGCACCGCTGGTCACGCCTTGGAGTAGGCGTCCGATGTAGATCATCGGTTCGCCGAGAAAAGTGGTGCTGGACAAGACGATCAGCGCACCGAGGCAGAGCAGGGTGAACGGCACGACCACTCGCTTGCGCCCGCGCCGGTCTGAGTAGGGCCCGCCGAGCAGCAGCGAAGGCACCAGACCGACGGCGTAGACGGTGAAGAAGATCGTCAGGGACAGGGCGCTCAGGTCCAGGGCATCGGTGTAGTAGAGCAGGACCGGCGACGGCGCCTGGGTCGAGAAAGCGATGCCGAACAGCGCCAGCATCAATCGGCGCTGGAAACGTCGGTTTCCCTGGTCTGCCACCTTGTCGTCCAGGTCGGTCATCGGCGCGCAGGACCCGGCTGGGTCAGCCCCCGGCCTTCGGGTTGAACGAGGGGTCACACTCGTGCAGCAGTTCGACCAGCCGCCTGGCCTCATCGTCCTCGCCGATCTCTGCGGCTGCGTCGGCCAGCACCGCGACACAAGTCAGGAAGCCGACGTTGCCGGGGTGGTCACCGGGAACCGGGCCGAACCCCTTCCAACCGTTCTTGCGCAAGGAGTCCAGACCCCGGTGATACCCGGTGCGCCCGTACGCATACGCCTCCATCGTGCGACCGCCGGCGGCAGCCTCAAGTGCCAACGCGGCCCACGCGGCCGGATACGCCGGATAGGCCGCAGCGATCGCACTCGCCGCCTCGCCGCCTGCGGCGCCAGAGTCGGCCTCGGCGTTGGAGGGCAAGTGCACGGGCGGCGGACCGGGAAGCAGATTGCCAGGCATGGTGGTCATGACCCGACCGTAGGTCATCCCCCGAGGGGTATGTCAGATGATGGACTGGTGTTGCGTATCACTGCCGGGGTCCTGACCGTGTGTGCGGCCGGGACCATGGGGCTCGCCCGCTTCTTCGCGCATCGGATCCTGAACGTGGTTCGGGTCAAGGAGTACGACATCCCAGTTCTCGACCTGGCACCGGGATCGGTCCGGCTTGGTGCGACCGAGAACTCACTGCTCCCGGGCACGTACGGGCTCACCTGGGTGGACGACACGGGCGAGCATGTCGGGCACGCGATCGTCGGACCGATCGTGTCCGTCCTGGGCAGCCGCCCGGTCTGGCCGCGGTGGGTTCGCTCGACCCGAGGTGCGACCGGTCACTCCGTGGTGCGGGAACTCGTCGAGGTCCGCGAGGGCAAGCTGGAGGTCGGACTCGACACGACCTGGGAGCAGTACGCCCAGCTCGGGGATCCAGGGTCGGCGTACGGGCTGGACTTCGTCGAATTCGACCTCTCGGGCGAGCTGGGCGAGTTCCCGACCTGGCTGTTGCCGGGCGACGGCGGATCTCGGTGGGTCATCGCCGTACACGGACGCGGTGGGAGCAGGGGGGAGACGATGCGGATCCTGCCGACTCTGGCGGCGCTGGGCCTGCCGACCCTCATTCCCTGCTATCGAAATGACGTGGGCGCACCGAGCACCGCGGACAACTACTACCACCTGGGTAACACCGAATGGCACGAAATCGACGCTGCGATGGCCTACGCGCTCGAGCACGGTGCCACCGAACTGGTTCTCTACGGCTGGTCGATGGGCGGGGCCATCGTGCTGCAGGCGTCCGCGCGCTCCGCACGTGCCGACTCGGTAGTCGGATTGATCCTCGACTCACCCGTTATCGACTGGCGGGACACGTTACGAGCCAATGCCCGGGTCAACCGGCTGCCGCGTGCCGCCGCCGAGCTGGGTCTGCTGTTGGTGCAGTGCCGACTACAACTCGATCTGGACGACTTCGATTGGGTACGCCGGGCAGCCGAGTTGACCCGGCCGATGCTGATCTTCCACGGTCCCGAAGATGCCTTCGTACCGTGGGAGCGAGGGTTGGCGCTGGCCAAGGCTCGGCCAGACCTGATCTCGCTGGTGACCTACGAAGGCGCAGGGCACACCAAGTCCTGGAACGTCGACCGAGAGGGCTATGAACGAGAGGTCCGCGATTTCCTGCTCGCCCTCGGCTGACCTGCCCCGTTTGGGGGGTTCAGCGGCCCATCGTCGTGCCGGCCGAGAGCAGGTTCTCGCAGGCCACGACCGTCCGAGCGGCCATCGACGACTCAGCGGCCTTGAGATAGGAGCGCGGGTCGTACAACTTCTTGTTGCCGACCTCGCCGTCGATCTTGAGGACACCCTCGTAGTTGGCGAACATGTGCCCGGCGATCGGCCTGGTGAAGGCGTACTGCATGTCGGTGTCCACGTTCATTTTCACCACGCCGTAGCTCAACGCTTCGCGGATCTCCTCGAGCGACGAGCCCGAGCCGCCGTGGAAGACCAGGTTAAACGGTTTGCTCCCATTCGGCAGGCCCTTGGCTGCGGAGACCACGTCCTGGCCGGCTTTGAGGATGTCGGGGCGCAGCTTGACGTTACCCGGCTTGTAGACGCCGTGCACGTTGCCGAAGGTGGCGGCTAGCAGATACTCGCCGCGCTCGCCGAGCCCGAGCTTGGTCGCGGTCGCCACGTAGTCGTCGTCGGTCGTATAGAGCTTGTCGTTGATCTCGCCGACGACGCCGTCCTCCTCGCCGCCGACCACGCCGATCTCCAACTCCATGATGATGTGGGCCGCCGTACAGGCGTCGAGCAGTTCTTCGGCCAGGTCGAGATTCTCCTCCAGGGGTACGGCCGAGCCGTCCCACATGTG